>NZ_ADFQ01000052.1:0-2823 GCF_000177355.1 Prevotella amnii CRIS 21A-A | reverse complement strand
TAAATGTATTACTTATTTTTCAAAACTTTCTTTTAGCAGAAATATACATACTATTTCTCTTAAAGAAGCATAAAAATCATACCATAAGAGAATATATATCAACTATCTCCTTTTTACTTAAAATAGGTGATGAAGAATGATTTTTTATCAAATTTTCTCACCATAACAAAGATCTCCGGCATCACCAAAACCTGGTACAATATACTTATGCTCATTAAGCCCTTCATCTATAGCCCCACACCATATTGTAGTATTTTTATCAGGGAATGTCTTTTTAATATGAGAAATGCCTTCAGGGGTTGCTAAAACGCAAGCCACATGCACATGTTTAGGAATACCTTTAGTAAGAATAGCCTTATAACCTAATTCCATAGACCCTCCTGTAGCAAGCATAGGATCAGCTATAATTAAAGTTTTACCAGTAATTTCTGGTGTTGCTAAATATTCCACATGAATACCTACTTCGTGATGAGCCTCATCTTTATATTCACGATAAGCACTTACAAAAGCATTTCCCGCATGATCAAATATATTAAGAAAACCATTATGGAAAGGAAGACCCGCACGAAATATTGTTGCTAAAACTATCTTATCTGAAGGAACATTAACTTTAGATAAACCTAAAGGAGTAACAACCTCTTTCGTTTCATAATGTAACGTTTTAGATATTTCAAAAGCTTCAAACTCTCCTATACGTAAAACATTGTTACGAAATAATAATCGATTCTTTTGATACTCTTTATCTCGAATCTCTGCAAGATATTGATTAATTATGGAATTTTGTTCCGAAAAGTTGATAATTTCCATTAGCTATTTAGGCATTAAAGTTTTTACGTTTATTATAAAGCATAATACAAAATTTTGGCAAAAATAAGCATTTCATTTCTATTTTGCAATATACATTTAGCAAATATAATTAGTTAAATGCTTATTTTTAATTATTTAACCTACATATATCTTAACTTTGATAGAATTTATAAATATATCTTTGGGCAAGTTTATTAAAAATGCTACCTTTGCGGTGTCTTAGTAAATAAGATTAAATTAAAAAAAAGAATAATTATTTTCCAACTAAATACATTTTATAAAATGGCACAGTTTGATAAAAGTGTACTAGAAAAGTACGGTATCACAGGTACAACAGAAGTTGTTTACAATCCTTCTTACGAGAAATTGTTTGAAGAAGAAACAAAAGCAAGTTTAGAAGGCTTTGAGAAAGGTCAGGTAACAGAGCTTGGTGCAGTAAACGTGCAGACAGGTGTTTATACAGGTCGTTCTCCTAAGGATAAGTTCATCGTAGATGATGCTAACTCTCACAACACAGTATGGTGGACTTCTGAAGAATACAAGAACGACAACAAGAAGATGTCTGAAAAGACTTGGGCTGTAGTTAACGACTTAGCTAAAAAAGAGCTTTCTAACAAACGTCTTTTCATTGTTGATGGTTTCTGTGGTGCTAATAAGGATACTCGTATGAAGATTCGTTTCATCGTAGAAGTAGCTTGGCAAGCTCACTTTGTAACAAATATGTTCATTAAGCCTATCAACGAAGAGGAATTGGCACAGGAACCAGACTTCATTGTTTACAATGCTTCAAAAGCTAAAGTAAAAAATTACGCTGAATTAGGATTAAATTCTGAAACCTGCGTTGCTTTCAACGTAACAACAAAAGAGCAGGTTATCCTTAACACATGGTATGGTGGTGAAATGAAGAAAGGTATGTTCTCTATGATGAACTACTACCTACCTCTAAAGGGTATTGCTTCTATGCACTGTTCTGCTAATACCGACTTAAATGGTGAGAACACTACTATTTTCTTCGGTCTATCAGGTACAGGAAAGACTACTCTATCAACCGATCCTAAACGTCTTCTTATAGGTGATGATGAACACGGCTGGGACGACAATGGTGTGTTTAACTTTGAGGGCGGTTGCTACGCTAAAGTTATCAACTTAGACAAGGAGTCAGAGCCTGATATCTATGCTGCTATCAAACGTAACGCTCTTCTTGAAAACGTTATGGTTGATGCTAATGGTAAGATAAATTTTGCTGATAATAGCAGAACTGAGAATACTCGTGTATCTTATCCTATTAATCACATTAAGAACATCGTACTAAAGAAGAATTCTGTATCTGCTGGTCCAGCTGCTAAACAGGTTATCTTCCTTTCTGCAGATGCTTTCGGTGTATTACCACCAGTATCTATTCTTAATGCTGAACAAACAAAATACTACTTCCTATCTGGTTTTACAGCTAAATTAGCTGGTACAGAGCGTGGTATTACTGAGCCAACTCCTACTTTCTCAGCATGTTTCGGTCAGGCTTTCTTGGAGTTACATCCAACAAAGTATGCAGAAGAATTAGTTAAGAAGATGGAAAAGAATGGTGCTAAGGCTTACTTGGTTAACACTGGTTGGAATGGTACTGGCAAGCGTATATCTATTAAGGATACACGTGGTATTATTGATGGTATTTTAAGTGGTGCTATTAACAATGCTCCTACAAAGACTATTCCTTATTTCAACTTTGTTGTTCCAACAGAACTTGAAGGTGTTGATACTAAGATCTTAGACCCACGTGATACATATGCTGACGCTACACAGTGGGAAGAGAAAGCTAAAGATCTTGCTGCTCGTTTCCAAAAGAATTTTGTGAAATACACAGGCAACGAAGCTGGAAAAGCACTTGTAGCTGCTGGTCCACAGCTCTAATATCTCTCTGAAGATATATCAATATAATATTAAAATGCTCACATCTGAATATATAGATGTGAGCATTTTTTATATAATTTCATAGTATATAAGCTCGCCTCATAGTTACCT
>NZ_ADFQ01000053.1:0-5281 GCF_000177355.1 Prevotella amnii CRIS 21A-A | reverse complement strand
ATTTAGCATTCGCTATCAAACTCTATATATCTTTCCTTTTTATTATATTCTACACTTTTATTGCACATCTTTTTTTGCTTTGTGCAAAAAATACACTACCTTTGCACGAAAACAATAATTTTGCATAATAATTTTATTAAATATTTTATCAAAAGAGTAAATCCCTCTCAGAATATTAATTAGCTTTGTTCTGACATAAGGTAAAACTCTGCATAATTAACCCTAATGCATATATTATAATGGAGAATATTCCAAGTTTTAACGAGCTAATAGAAAAGGCTATAATTGATCATTGGGATCTTGATGCTCTTACAGATTATAAAGGAAAAACCTTACGCTATCACGATGTAGCAAGAAAAATAGAAAAGCTTCATATTATGTTTGAAGCAAGTGGCATACAAAAAGGTGATAAGATTGCTCTATGTGGGCGTAATTCTGCAGCTTGGGCTTCAGCTTTTCTTGCCATACTTACTTATGGTGCAGTAGCTGTTCCTATTCTCCATGAGTTTACTCCAGATCAAATACATCATATAGTAAACCATTCCGAAGCAAAACTTCTCTTTGTTGGCGACGTTGTTGCAACTCAAATCGATGCTGTACAAATGCCAAGTTTAGAAGGTGTTATCTATATTCCTGACTACTCTATCGTTATAAGCAGAACAGATAAGCTCACTTACGCACGTGAACACCTTAATGAAATGTTTGGTAATAAGTATCCTAAATATTTTCGTTCAGAACACATACATTATTATAAGGAACAAAGTCCTGAAGAGTTAGCTTTGATTAATTATACTAGCGGAACAACAGGCCACTCTAAAGGGGTAATGCTACCTTATCGTGCTTTATGGAGTAATACTGATTTTGCTAAACATGTAATGAACAATCATGTTACAACTGGTGATAACATTATTAGTATATTACCTTTAGCTCATATGTATGGTATGTCTTTTGAGTTTCTTTTTGAATTTCTATCAGGTGTACATGTCTTTTTCCTTACTCGCATGCCTTCACCTGCAATTATCTCTCAAGCCCTACATGATATAAAGCCCATTATAATGATTGCAGTACCTCTTGTCATTGAGAAGATCATACGCAAAAAGGTCTTCCCTAAAATACAAAACACTAAAATGCAATTTTTATTAAAGCTACCTTTGCTTAGTAAGAAAGTAAAAGAAAAAATACGTGAAGAAGTATATAATGCCTTTGGTGGTAATCTTTATGAAATCATAATAGGTGGTGCTGCTATAAGTAAAGAAGTAGAAGACTTTTTACACCAAATTAATTTTCCTTATACCGTAGGTTATGGGGCTACAGAATGTGCACCTATTATATGTTATCGTGATTGGAAAACTTTTGTAAAAGGTTCTTGTGGACAAGCTGCTTACCATCAACAAGTAAGAATAGATAGCTCTGATCCTGAAAATATAGCTGGTGAAATACTTACAAAGGGTCCTAACGTTATGTTAGGTTATTATAAAAACGAAGAAGCTACTGCACAAACTTTGGATAAAAATGGCTGGTACCATTCTGGTGATTTAGGAACAATGGATGCCGATGGAAATGTATTTATTCGTGGACGTTCTAAAAATATGCTTTTAGGTAGTAATGGTCAGAATATATATCCTGAAGAAATAGAAGATACTCTTAGTTCCCTCTACCTCGTTTCAGAATGCTTAATAGTACAACGTGATCAAAAATTAATCGGATTAATATATCCCGACTATGAAGAGGCTGCTAACTTAGGCTTAACAAAAGAAGATATCAACAAACAAATGGAAGAAAACAAAGTACAACTTAACTCGCTAATGCCAGCTTACTGTAAAGTTGCCGAATTAGAAATACGCGAAGAAGAATTTCAAAAAACGCCAAAGAAATCTATTAAACGCTACTTGTATAAATAAATATACTCTTTAGAAGTACAAATATAATTAATTTTACTAATGGTCTTTACAAATAAGACTATTAGTAGGGTTTCTTATTTTAAATTACTTTTTTTACATTAATCTGCTATATCCACAAAACACATTACTAATAACCTTTCTTTCCTATATTTAAAATATCACTGATTATATCTATAACCATCAACAATATTTTAATAGACAAATATTTATAGAAAAGAACTTTCAAACGTAATATGATAAATTTAAACAGGTTATAACCTTTTTATACATGACTATAATATTATAATTATAGTATATATATTTATATGTTTAAAGACACACTAACCATAACAAAAACCCACCAAACCTATCGGCCTGGTGGGTTATCCTTTTCGTTCGCCTACTAAAATTACTTAGCAGTATCAGCAGCTGTTGTATCTGCAGCAGCAGCAGTAGAATCAGCCTGAGTAGAATCAACCTGAGTAGTATCTGTCTTTGTAGAATCAGCATTAGCTGCTGGTTTAGCATTACCACCACAAGATGCGAAAGAGATAGCTGCGATAGCTACGAACATTAATACTAATTTCTTCATTTTTCTTTGCTTTTTAAATTCTGTAAAACAATCATTTATTTATTAAAACTGATGCAAAGTTATATATTATTTTGATACTCCAAAAATATTTTAATGGTTTTTTTACATCTATTCTGTAACTTTTTTATAATACACTGATATTTAGATATATACAATCATTAAATAAATGTTAAACATTTTTCCTTCTATTTATTGTTCTGAAAATATCTTTCCAAACTATTTGTTTTTGCTCCATCTATACGATATATTAAGATTAAAAGTATAACTTTAAAATAACCTATTATTGTACTCTCCACTTTTTTCTACTACCTTTGCAGACAATTATGATTGATACAGCAGCTTTTCAAGGCAAAACAGCCAAATTTTATACATTAGGGTGCAAACTCAACTTCTCTGAAACAAGTACCTTCGCACGCACATTATATAACATGGGCGTGCGTGAAGCTAAAAAAAACGAGATTGCAGATATTGTTTTAATAAACACCTGTTCTGTTACAGATGTTGCAGACCATAAGTGTAGGCAAATTATTAACCGAATGGTTCGTCAAAATCCTGGAGCTTTTGTTATAGTCACTGGCTGTTATGCACAATTAGAAAGCCAAACTATAGCCAATATAATAGGTGTAGATCTTGTTTTAGGAAGCAATGAGAAAGCCAACTTAATACAATATCTCAGTAACGCATGGAATAATATAGAAGAAAAAACTCCTATAGATAATACACAGAAAAAAATATATCATACTGTTAAAACAAAAGATATTACAAGTTTCCAAGATAGTTGCTCACGTGGCAATCGCACTCGCTATTTTTTAAAGGTACAAGACGGATGCAACTATTTCTGTACTTATTGTACCATACCTTATGCACGTGGTTTTTCGCGTAACCCTCCTATAAAATCACTTGTAAAACAAGCCGAAGAAGCTGTGGCAGAAGGAGGACGAGAAATTGTACTAACAGGAGTAAATATAGGAGACTTCGGAAGAACTACAAACGAGTCTTTTTTAGATCTTGTAAAAGCATTAGACAACGTAAAAGGCATAGAGCGTTATCGTATAAGCTCTTTAGAACCAGACTTAATAGATGATGACTTAATAGAATATTGTGCTACATCTGAACACTTTATGCCCCATTTCCACATACCCCTACAAAGTGGTTCTGATGAAGTTTTAAAACTTATGCACCGCCATTATGACCGTGCATTATTTGCAGATAAGATACTTTTAATTAAGGAACGTATGCCTAATGCTTTTATTGGTGTAGATGTCATGGTTGGGTGCCGTGGTGAAAAACCTGAATTTTTCGAAGATAGCTACAATTTTATAGACTCACTTCCTATTACACAACTACATGTCTTCCCATATTCAGAACGTCCTGGTACCAGTGCTTTATCTATACCATATATTGTAGATCCAAGGGAAAAGAAGCATAGGGCTAATCGCCTTTTAAAACTATCTGATCTTAAAACACAAACTTTCTATGCTAAATACATTGGAAAAGAAGCTAATGTTCTCTTTGAAAAAGCTGCAAGAGGTAAATCTATGCACGGATTTACAGATAACTATATCCGGGTAGAACTATCTCCTACAGAAGCTAAAGAAGAATATGATAATAACATAATAAAAACTCAATTAGGGAATTTCAATTTTGATAAAACGGCACTTAAAGCAAAAATTATACTATGAAACGAATAGCAGTAATAATCCTTAACTGGAATGGAGAAGAAATGCTTAAAAAGTATTTTCCATCTGTGATAAAATATTCATGCGAAGAAGCCGAAGTGATAATAGCAGATAATGCTTCTACTGACAATTCTTTAAAGTGGCTTAATCAGCACTATCCACATATTAGAATCATCAGACTTGAACAAAACTACGGCTTTGCTGAAGGATATAATAAGGCCTTAGAACAAATAAAAGATGTTGATTATTATGTATTACTCAATAGTGATGTAGAAGTTACACACCATTGGTTGACACCATTATTTGAAGCAATGGACGCTTACAAAGATATAGCAGCTTGCCAGCCTAAACTGCTGTCGTACCTTAATAAAGATTCTTTCGAATATGCTGGAGCCTGTGGAGGATTCTTAGATAAATATGGATACCCCTATTGTAGAGGGAGAATATTTAACACTATAGAAGATGATAATGGGCAATACGATAATGCACAACAAATACTTTGGACTACAGGAGCATGCATGATGATACGAAGAGAAGATTATTGGCAGGCTGGAGGATTAGATGGGAGATTCTTTGCCCATAATGAAGAGATAGATCTCTGCTGGCGGTTACACAATATGGGCAAAAAACTATATTGTTTCCCAGAAAGTATAGTATATCATTTAGGGGGTGGAACTTTACCAAAATCAAATCCTAAAAAAACTTTTCTCAATTTTCGTAATAATCTTACAATGTTATGGAAAAACCTTCCAGAAAAAGATCTCAAAAACGTTATGCGTATGCGGTTAATTTTAGATTATATTGCTGCTTTTCAATCCCTTATACTAAAACGTAATTGGAAAGAATTTAAAGCTATTATAGATGGACGTAAAGCCTTTAAAAAATGGCGTAACGAATTTACACGAACAAAAACTAAACAAACAAGAACATTAAAAGAAAACAGATTAGAAGGACAAGATAACAAGTCTTTATCTAACTTACTTCCTGATGGGAGAACTAACATTTTCCTACTTAAAGCATACTATCTTGATAAATGTAAAAAATTTTGCGACCTTTAAAAAGTATTACAACAATTTACATGAAGGAGAAATGAAAAAACTTTTAAATAAATAAAACTATATTATATTTTT
>NZ_ADFQ01000054.1:0-3212 GCF_000177355.1 Prevotella amnii CRIS 21A-A | reverse complement strand
CTTTATTATAACGCCGGGAGATGTTAATGACCGTAAACCTTTGGAGTACAAAGCATTCATAGATTTTATATATGGTAAGCTATTCGGTGATAAGGGATACATAGGCAAGAACCTCTTTCAAAGGCTTTTCGTTGACGGAATACAACTTATTACCAAATTGAAAAGTAACACGAAAGGAGCTTTAATGAGTGTTTCAGATAGACTTTTACTCAGAAAGATAATTCTTAAAATGTATCTAATTGAAAATAAAGAAGTTACCTTATTGCACAAACTAAACAGGTAACGATTTGGAAACGAGCGAATTGCTTTTAGTCGCAAGTCTCTGCATTAACAAAGAACGCTTGTAATTCCGTTTGCAACGGATAATACTTTATTACCGAATAACAAACGTTTTTGATAAGATATTCTTCTTTCTGCACTTTTGATTGATTGTCTGGTTGTAGGTTATATTCCTCTTCCTCGTCTTTTCTTTCTATTGGCGTGGTATCTGAGTTTACGCTGCCATGCCGTTTCAGCATAGTCATTGCCCTGTGTGGATGGTGTAATCAAATCGCCTAACCCTTCCACAACTTCATCAGCTGCGCTAACGATAGTGTCTGCCACTGCATCAATGGAGTTCTGCACTTGTGGCGTGTCATTGTCTCGTGAGATAGAGGAACGACTTGGAGGTACGAGTTGATAACCGGTATCAGGTTGTTCTTTCTTTTCTATTGGCTCTTGTATCGTTTGGTGTGGTTTCTTCTGTTCTTTCTTGTTGGTTTCTTCAAAGTTCTTCTGCAAGGAACGGTAGCCGAACTCCCTACCGATTTCGGAAGCCTTAAAGGATTGCCCTGCGTATGAGAACTTCAAACCATAAACCTTGCTCTGCTTGTTCTTCATGCGCTCTATTGCGATACCGTTCTTGTTCAACTCGTAAAGGAACATGGAATGCCCAGTAATACCCATACCTTTGTACTTTTCAAGCAAGGTGTGGCAAATCTTCTGCACCTGCTGCTTTGTTTGCTCTCTTGTAGGGCTGGCTTTTTCCTTTTGGTGTTTCCTTTCTGCCTTGACCTCTTTTGCAATGGTCAAGCCTTTCTCCCTGCTGATTTCCTCTGCCACCCTTGCAGCCCTATTGCTCACAAAGGTGGTATCATAGACTTCTCCATACAGACTGATACGGTTAGCAATTATGTGAATGTGTCTATTATCGGTGTCCTTGTGCGTTACTGTCACCCATTGGTGGTTGTCAAGTCCTATTCGTTTGGCAAACAAATGGACTATCCGCATAAGTTCTGACACAGGTAGCTTTCTTTCGTCTTGTGGTGCGATACCGATTTTAATGCGGAGAAACTTGTTCCTGCAACGGCTGTTGTAATTGCTGACCACTTTCATTTCCTCATAGATAGCCTTTGGCTCCCTGCTGCAAAGATTGTGGAAGACAAGCCGACTGCCAAGTTTACCCTCTCTGAAAATATAGTCTAAAGCCGTGCTGCCATGTGCTATCGCCTTACATTTTCCGATCATCTCTTGTTAGATTTAAGACCTTATATATCTCATCGTTCACATAAAAATGGGGGTCGTAAAATCGCTTAAATGCTTCTTTGGCACATAGCGAGAGGTTCTTTGTGATATGTAGCCAATCTTCGTCCTTGACCTTGATGAGGTTAGAAACCTGCCCATAGAATCTTCCTGTATGTTGGAGGATGGCAATGGCTTCCCTCTCATTGTCTGTCATCTTGGGAACGGCTGCCACCTCTCCATTTAGGAGTATCTCACGACAGTAATCGGAGAACTTACGCCCCGCACTTTCTGCCTTTGACTTGATACGCTGCTTCTCCTCTAAGGTACATCTTACTTTGATGAACTCTGTCTTGTTCATCTTCTGTTCTTCCTTATCCTGTTGCTGCCATCGGGCAGCTTTTCCCTTGTATCTGCTCATATAAGTTTCCTTGAAAGTTAATCATTGTAGATGATTCGTTGTTGCTTAATTCCCGAACACTGACCGATGAGAACTGAGTGATTACGGTCTAATCTCCCCGACAGTCTGACGAGGGGAGCAAGAGCAGTTTGTGGGTACAAACTGACGTCTTGCAATATCAGCTAACGAGACGTTTACGCACAAGGCGTTTTGTAGTTGAAAAGTGAATGCCGTGCATTCTGTGTTTAACTGTGTTCGTGGTGTTCCCATCATTCAGTATGTTTGACAAATGTCTGTTGATATGTTCTCTAAAAAAGGGTTGAGGGTTTTGAGTGGAATAATAGCCCCTTTTCCCAAAAGTCCTCGCTCCCTTTTCCTGTGCCTCACAGCTTTCTCCACTTCTCTATGTCCTCACCATACTCCTCCAAATGAATGCGCACGATGTTCTCCACGAAACTTGAAAGGTTGCTGCCCTTGTCGCCCAATCTGCGCACGATAAAGTCGGCACGCTCATGCGTTTATAGGCTTAGATAGACCGCCTTTCGGTTGCTCAGTTTGGTTGGCACAAGATAGGCTTGCTTGTAGGCTTCGAGTGTTTTCTTCCTCATTTTTGAGCTGATGCGCCTTTGAACGGTTGCATTCTCTGTATGCTGTGCAGGCTCAGAGTGCGCAGTATTCTCTGTATCCTGCTTGTTAGTTGGTCTTTCTATTTCAGGAACCTCTGTCCCTTTCTGTGGAGTAGATTCGTACTCTGTTTCATCTTCCACACCCAAAAGCCAGGAAAAATCTTTGTCTGTTGTCTTTGTTTTATTTTCCATTTTGCTATCTAATTTTATGTTTGACTTGTTTTGATTTCTTACTTTCCTTTTGCTCTGTAAACGATATGTGTGTCTGTTCCTGTGCTTTCCGTTTCTGCTGCTCACGGACACGGCTGACATGAAAATCGTTGAGATCCTTGAAGTCTTGGTAATGTATGTTCATGTCCTCAACATGGAAGCCTGCCTTTATGAAATCTTGAACAGCCCTCCGTCCTGCTTCATCATTGTCAAGGAAGGCACGGATATGGGTAAGGTGTCGGTCATTCAAATAGCGGATAGTCCTTACCACATTGCTTACGGAGTTCATCACAAGACAGTGGTGGATAACTTCTTCTTTCATTAAAAGAAAGGATAGAAAGTCCATAAACCCCTCGAATATACAAACTGGCTCAACTCTGTCCGTAAATATCGGAGTAATATTCTTTGGTGCTATTGTGCCCTTGAATATTCCATTATCCCGAAGCTCATAGCCGCCAGAGAGATTGGCAAAGCCG
>NZ_ADFQ01000055.1:0-75869 GCF_000177355.1 Prevotella amnii CRIS 21A-A | reverse complement strand
TAGTTTCTTGTAATACTTAACGAAGTCCTGTTGTTTATACACCTACAAAGGTAAAAAATTTTAAGCAAATCACAACTGTCAGTTATCTTTAATCTCTTCACTAACAGTTGTTTATACATCTACAAAGGTAAGAAATTTTAAGCAAATCGCACATAAACTTTAAAGATGTGCTTCCTTGTATCATTAAACCCTCCATTGTATTCCCTATAAGAGAGAAGAAACTTTAATTAGCTATAAAGATACAAAATATTTAAGAGGCCACCTTATTCCTTATTTACTTTTTTACATCTTCTTATCTCGAATTGAGGTTTGATTTTAAAAACTTAGTTGCATTTTTTTTATAGACTCTTCCTAAACGCTTTCTAAAGTTTAATTAACCTATAACCATCGTCCTCTTCTTCTATAACAACTTTTACAACATTATCCGGTAAAAGATCTTCTATAAGCTCTGGCCACTCTAAGAAACAAAGATTACCACTATCAAAATAATCAGAATACCCCATATCATAAACCTCTTCAAGCTTCTTTATTCTATAAAAATCGAAATGATATATAGGTAATCCCTTCCCATCAGTATATTCATTAACTATCGCAAAAGTGGGCGATGTTATAACATCTTTTACCCCAAGCTCTTCACAAACAGCTTTAATAAAGGTAGTCTTTCCTGCCCCCATTCTACCATAAAAAGCAAAAACATTATTGCTGCCAATAGTATTAATAAATTTCTTTGCAGCTTCATTAATCTCTTCTAAACTATTAACTTTTATTTCCATTTTATTGTCTATAATTTATTACATTTTCTTACTATAAATAGTGATATTCCATACAGATTAATTAACCCATAACCTTACTACTTTTACATTATACTAATTATATATATATTATTACTTTGATCATTCATCAATAAGTGCTATAAGCTCATCTTTTATTTGATCTGGCACATTAATACCTCGTATCATTAAGCTCCTACTCCACCCCTTAACCTCATAAGGCTTCATTGTATATAAGACATAAGCAAACTCATCTGCCTCATCAGAGGTATAACTGTCAGAAGACCTCCCTATAAACCTGTCCAGCTCTTCATCTTCATAATATTCAGCCTCATTTATAGCAGCCTTCATGACGCATACTTGTTCACAACTACCATCTGTAGCCATACATGTAGAGCAGTCTTGTGGAATATTACGTATAACTTTATGCTCACTACCATACTTATTAGCAATACGTGTAAATATACCAGCTATTAAGCCCAATACTATTAAAGACACTATACCTATTATTACTATATTCATCTTAACATCTTTCTTCTACTTTAAAACCCGCTTCTTTAAGATCTTTCCAAAACAACGGATATGACTTCGTAACAACATTAGGATCGCTTATGATTATTCTTCCTAACCTCAAGGCTAATGGTGCAAAAGCCATAGCAATACGATGATCTCCATAAGTATTTATTATAGGCTCAGATTCTATATCACAGCGTTTACCGTCCCATCGCAATTCATCATCGTTATTATTATATAAAACATATCCTAATTTTCGCATTTCACACTTCATAGCCTCTATACGATCAGTCTCTTTTATCTTTAAGCTCGCTAAACCTGTAAAATGAAAGGACATATTCAGCAATGGGCACAAGGCTATAAAAGTAGGAGCAATATCTGGCTGATTTATAAAATTATAGTCTAAATGCTTTAACATACAGGTATGTTTAGACAATTTTACTACAGGAAGTGAATCATTTTTCTTTCTTTCAAAAAAAGTCTTAACTCCTAATAACGAAAAAATATAACGTAATGCAGAATCGCCCTGCCGCGAACAATCCATCAGACCTGGCAATAATAGCTCTACATTGTTACTTTTATGCAAAGCAATCATCTCATACCAATAGCTTGATGCGCTCCAATCATTTTCCACATAATAATGTCGTGCCTTATACTTCTGAACTGGGACTGTTATAGTATCGACATCTGTCCACTCTGCCTTAACACCATATTCATGCATAACATGTAATGTTAAGTCTATATAAGGTCTGGATATGATATTATTTTTTAAATGCAACTCCAACCCTTCTTCAAAAACTGGAGCCACCATTAACAAAGCAGATATATATTGTGAACTTATATTCCCTGCCATTTCAATGTGTCCTCCTTTTAATTTTTTACCTATTATACGAAGTGGAGGAAATCCTTCTTCTTCTTCATAAGTAATATTAGCTCCAATACTTCTCAAAGCATCTACAAGAACTCCTATTGGTCTATGTTTCATTCTCTCATTTCCAGTTATAACATGTTCCCCTTCAGTAACACTTAATAAAGCCGTCATAAAGCGCATAGCTGTACCTGCAGCATCTACATTTATCTGATATGGCATATTTTTTAAAGCATCAATTATAACCTTTGTGTCATCACAATCAGAAAGATTGTCTGGAATTATTATGCTTTTTGATAATGCATTGATAATAAGAGAACGATTACTTACACTCTTAGATGCTGGCAAATAAATGCAAGCATTTATAGGATTTGCTGGAGAAGTGATAGTATATAGCATTATTATATCTTACTTTTTAAAAGTTTTTTACTTATCCTATAATATTATAAAATCATATTAAACGTCCTCTTTATAGAGGTATACAAAAGTAATATTTATATTTGAGCCTAAGTAAAAACGAAACAAAAAAATTTGCTAATCTCACCTTTTATCTTTAATTTTGTAACGTAAAATAATCAACGGGATGTAGTTCAGTAGGTTTAGAATGCTGGTCTGGGGGACCAGTGGTCGCAAGTTCGAGTCTTGTCATCCCGACAAAAACAAAGTTAAGCAATTGATTATTTGACACTTCCGCATGGTCGGGGGTGTTGAGGTCGGCGAAAAGTCGGTGAAGCTTGATTTTAGTTTAATACTAATTGTTCAATGGGGCATTTCAAACAAAGTTTAGAAATGCCTAAAAAAAGTTTTTCTTATCAGAGCGGAGCAACAGCTACCAATGAGATAATTGGATGGAAAACTCCGAAGTTTCATCAGGCTTCGGAGTGTTATGTTTCTCTTTCTGCCTTTGACCCTGCAAGGGGTAAGTTTCATATTAAGAAGTTTATGCTTGGTCATATTAAAGGTAAGCGTAACCAACGGGTATATGGAGAGGCACTTATCAAAAGGCTCACGGAGAAGCTGATGCAGGGATGGAATCCTTGGGTGGAGATAGAACAGCCTTTAGCATATTCTTCTTTCGATGATGTATGTAGGAAATATGAGGAATATTTATGGAAACTATTGAAAGAGCATAATATGAGAGAAGAGTCAGTGGTATCTTATATGAGTAGACTGAGGGTATTGAAGGAGTGGAAGGAAAAAGAGAAAGTAAACCTATTTTATTCTTATCAGTTTGACCATCGAATGGTGGGTCAGTTTTTGGATTATGTTTTTATAGATAGGAATAATACACTTCGTACGAGGAATAATTATTTATCTTGGTTAAAGACGTTTTGTAAGTATTTGGTGGAGCGTGGTTATGTTCCGAATGACCCTACTAAGAGTTATTCCGTGGTAAAGCGTAGGGGACAGGTAAAGAATCGTGATGTAATTCCTGATGACGTGTTAACCATAATGCACTCTTGGTTATGGGAGCATAATAGGCATTATTTGTTGGCTTGTTATATGTTACATTATCTTTTTATTCGTCCTCGTGAGATGAGTTATATAAAGGTGGAGGACTTTAGTGTTAAACGGAAGACTTTGTTTTTACATGGTAACATTACAAAAAATCATCACGATGCAGTGCTTACAGTTCCTGATCATGTGTTACGACTGATGAATGATTTGAGAGTGTTTAATAATCCAGGAAGTTATTATTTATTTGGTGATGATTTTATGCCTGGTGCGGAGCGTAGAAACGAGAAGTGTTTTAGAGATTATTGGACTCGAGTGCTGCGTAAGGAGTTAAATCTTAGCGACCGTTATAAGTTCTATTCACTCAAAGATACTGGTATAACGAATATGCTTCGTGCGAACACGGATATTTTGACGGTGCGTGATCAGGCACGTCATTCTTCGATATTAATAACTGACATTTATACGCCAAAGGATATTAAGGAGGCTAATAAGCTGTTGTTAAATTATAAAGGAGTGCTGTAACCTTTTAATATAAAAAATAAAATGGCATATATTACCATCCTACTGTCCATCTTTCCTACAAATTATTAAACAGAGGAATGCAGTGAGAGGGATATGGGGGGCATTTTAGTTTTGCCACCCCCAATACCAATAATGATTTTCTGCATCATAGACAAACTGATGAATATAAGCTCCATCTAAGCGCCTATCCGTATCTCCTCTACTATAACTTAATCTATCCCCGTCAGCAGTATGAATTGTTACTGCACGAGATCTGCTTGGTACAATATAGAAAGATTGCCCATCTTCACAATCAGAAGGTAGATACCAATCAGCAGAGTCTGCTCTGTTTACTAAGAATGTGTCCATCTTGTCGATATAATATGTTTCTTCATTAACACGCTTTACATTTAAGCGGAAACCCTTTATACAACCATGTCTAATGTATATTGCATTATTTTCATAAAAATCGCTATTTGCGCCACTAGCCGATATGTACACACAAGTATTATAGATATTTTTTTCATCATCTCTTTTTAAATCACTTTCAAACTTAGCCACAGCATAATGGGGAACAACAGGAGAAGTAGCCCTAAAGAAACCAATTCCAGCAAACCTACCAACCCTATCGTCTTTAACTACTAGAATAGGGATACCCTGAAATGTTCCAGCGGTGCCTACTAGGTTATTCTCTACTATGGAAAATCTACCAATATAGCCGTTATCAGCTTTTACAGTTCCCTCTACATTAATATTCTTAAACGTAGCATTCTCTGCATCAATGGTTTGTGCCTTAACGCCCTCTGCAACAATCTTCTTGGCGTCAATAAAATTGGCATTAAGCTTACCATTCTCAAATAGAGATGCTTCTTTATCGTTATTGGTAACTTTTACCTTGTTACCCATTAAATTAACGCTATCAGATGTTATCTCTATCCCAGCTTTCTTTAATCCGTCTGTAACAAACAACCTAATTTTATCCGATAACATCTTAAACATAGAGTAAGCCTTACTTAGCAACGAACCATCCTCTTTCACTGCTGTATCTGATGCTATCGCTTCGACAGCCTTTTCTTGCGCTTCAAACTTAGCTTTGTACACGTGGTTAGCGTTCACATTGAAAGCTACACTGCCTACCCTTGTCTTGCCCTTGTAAATAGCCGTAATATCTACTCTACCGCTATATGCGCCCTTGGTAACGCTTATAATAGTCAGCACACCATTAGCAAGTGTAGCCGTACAATTAACAGGCGTAACATCGTACTTCTCGGCTGTTACCTCTGTCTGTCCGTCATACAAGCCCACCTTAGCCGTGTTCGCTGATAACACCTTTGTAAGAATTGCTCCGCTCTCATCGGTATCAAAGATTAGCTGACTAGGAATGACAGCTAAGGTAAGGGCGGGCGCACCGTCCTTACCGTGAATATTCTTTCTAACCGAGAATGTCTTTTGTGCTAATACCATACGCTAATCCTCCCCTCGGTTAGTTTAGTTCCACCGTGAAAGCCTGCGTACCGCTCAACAAGTCAGCGTATGCAATTGTTAGCTCATAGCGTGCCTGTTCTGCGTTGAGTGTACACTCTTTTCTACCTTGTTCTCCCCACGTGGTATCCATAGCGTTGTTGGCAGCAAATCGCCACACGAACATCTTATGCGCCTGAAGAAAATCAGCGTTCGTAACATAGGTAGCACCCTGACGGATTTTAAACCAATGTGCCAATGTGCCGCCTGTGTCCACGCTGTCGCCATTTGGCTGAAATACATCTATCTCGTAAGGGTCGCTACCGTCGTAGAGCGTGCCAATAGCAAACACTTCCTTTTGCGCTGTGGCACTACCCGCATCGGCATCTTTGATAACACACTTAAAGATACCCACATTCGTAACTGCCGAAGCAGGTACGGTGATTTCGTTAGTCGTAAAATTAGCGATGCCTTGTGCCGTACTTTCATCCAGTTCCACCCACGAGCCATCTCTCAACATCATCCACTTGTAGGTAACATCTGTATTATCAATATCGCCACCACGCATAAGATCGCAGTGCAGCTTCAATAATGCTGTCGAGTTGTCGAACGTGTCGCCTTGTGGCATATACATACTTGCAAGAATGTTCATACCCGCATTCTCCACCTTGGTGATATCAATAGATGCCGTTATAGGTGCGGTAATCTTACTTGTTGGGTCGGTATAAGTCGCTTCACAAGTTATCTTCAAGCCTGTACAATCGGTAAGGTTGGTAGCCAACTTCTTAGCCGAACTACTCTCAATATCCACTAACTTTGTAGCCGATGCCGTGCCGTCCTGCTTTACTACGCTCCACTTAAACCCGCTAACATTAGCGATTTGATCGCCCGTAAGTCCACTCACCAGCAACATCGGTGTAATGGTAAGGTTCTGCTCTGTATAGTCGGGCGCAAAACTCTTTGTGTCACGCGAATAGATCTGTGTTAAAGCCTTATCCACCTTTAGCGTAAAGGTGAGTGTCTTACCATTGATAATCTTTTTGACCGTAAAGGTCTTTTGTGCTAATACATTTGCCATTGTTTCTATTTTTAAAAAATTAAAAAGTTCTACTTGCTAATACATCATTGCCGTCGGCACTCAAAAACGCACAGATAAACGAGGTATCCCCCTTTAAGTCATCGTAAGTTACCAATAGCGTATTACCTATATTCTCGTGCGCCCCATTCCAAGCCGTATCACCAGCCGAATACTCGCTTACCCTCGTCCAACGAAAGCGAGTAGTGGGCAGCGTGTCTGTCGTCTCAATATCATTCTCCCATACGTGCAGCTCAAAGGTAGCCCTCCAATCCGTCTGTCCCTCCGTAAAAGCTGCACTACCAGCCGAGGAGAAACCCTCCACCCTTAGCCCACTACCACCCTTAGCAGCATAGATACCCCATGCCGCAGATTGATCGTTAGGTTCATCAGTTGTATCCATGAGACATATCCTTGTGCTTCCGTTATAGGTATAAGTCTCATATCGGTGTGCTTTCGTTCCAGGCTTCCAATCGCCCATATATAGCACATTAGGCACTTCCGCACCACTCTCGCTAATCCATTTCAATCTATTAGAGCGTAAGAACACTTGCCCAGCACTTAGATAAAATACGGCATTATCGGCAATGGAGTAATTGAAACTAGAGATAGCCCTATATCCCGCACTGACAGGAGAACCCCCGCTAGTGGTCTGCATAATCACATTCATACGATTGGCAGTAGTAGCCGTATCTATGCCGTGTGCAAGATCCCATGCTGCATTATGTCCGAACTGCACCACGCTATCGCCAGCTTGTGGCGCATCTGTGCGCTTGTCGTCATAGTAAGGTGTTTCGTTAGAAAGAATAATATAAGCTTCTTCGCTGTCGGTCTTATCCTTAACATCGGCTACCACACGCCAATAAGTGCGATTAGCAGCATCTTTCGTCAATCCTTGACGAAGATTAGAAGTTTGGCAGAAAGCCTGATCACCGGCAGCCCAAGTGTTGAATATCTGTGTAGTGCCGTCATCTGTTTTGAGGTGGCACTTCCACGCTACCACCTTACCTTCAGTAAGTATTGGGATAGCATCTATCAATACGCTAGCAGCATTGCTCTGCATCTGATCGCCACTAATACCAATCATACGCCTAACTTCCAACTCGTGGAAAGCAGCTCTCACCATTGCTTCAAAGAAATCTACTTGTATATGGCTTTTGCCCATGTGGTCTAACCACAACCTCCAACCAGCCCCACCTATACCTTCAGAGAAAGCATTATTCCCAAGACTGCCATGAACGGTAAGATTTCCTCCTATGGTAAGGTCGTGGCTAGTAGAGTCGTTGCGGTCTTTTCTCAGGATAGCATCCCAATCGGTGCTTTTCGGAGCAAGATTATTAGCTATCGTAGCCTTATCCGCCATTCCCGCTGCTATTTTCTCCGTTCCTAAAAGAAGATATTTTCCAAACCTATTCAGCGCATCAAGCACAGAGATGTTGGTATGCGTATGACCAAAAGCTCCATCTCCCTTATATGCCGCAGTTATAGTTTCTTTGAGAAATGCAATAATAGCATCTGCGGTTGTTACCCCCCATGACTCAGCATAAGGGTTCTGCACGGGGAAGAGTGCCCCACCACTCAGTTGTAGCTTTTGGAACTCAACTAAGCGTGGGGCGATGGTAAAAGACCCTACATCGGGTACTTTAATATTAAGTTCAGAGAGTGTCTCAGAGAGCGGAGTGCGTGGTAGGTTGAGATAAGGTCTGGCATCAGCATACTTATAAGTGAAGCTATAGCTAGACGGCAGTTTCTTCACTTCATAATTGACATTGCTCTCCGTTACTACAATGCGCCGTATATACGCATTAACATAGATATACTTGCCCAGCGACGGAAAGAAATCAAGTAACCACTGCCGTTCCTGCTTAGATAGTAATCCTGTATTTTTCTTAAATTCCCTCGCAGTATCAACACGATATTCCAGCGCATCGTTCTCTATCTCAGCAATATTATGCGTATGCTTTGCCGTATTTTCAGCATCGCCATAAGCACGGAACGTATCAACACCCCCGAGCGAGTTTTCAAACAAGATCCACTGTTCCTGTTCGCTCTTGATGTCAGAAGCATAGTACCGCTGCTTATAGGTGAGCCTGACACCCATGGTACTTTCTATCCAAACATCATAAAACGATGGCATCTTTTTAATTTTCTCCGCAATGATAGCATACTGTACGGGAATTGTCCATACACTGTCTTTAGGAAGATTAGCCAATAGCAAGTCGGTAGTACCGTACTGACCATTGTTGTCAACAAAGGCTTGACACTTAGCCACCACATCTTCGGTGGCATAATAAGTTAAAAATTCTGGTGTATAATAAGTAACGGGTTTTATGGATGGTTGCCATGTAAGAAAGTTCTCTTTCAGGAAATTGGTAGGCGAGTCAGCCAAATGGTCGACCCCTGCCCTCATAACTCTAAATGTATAAACGAATTTATTCTCCTCGTCATCCTTTTCCGCTATTTCTACTTTAAACGAACGTGCTATGAGTTCCTGCTTATATGGTTCTTTTTCCTCTTTAAGTATGAAAGTTAATAGCGGAGCAACAATTTTTTCGACATCAATATCCACCATATTCTTCTTATTGGGCGTATAAGCGTGCTGCACGACTATAGAGTCGCCCTGCTCAAGCCTTAATACAAAGGAAATTTCTTTATTCGTCGCAATAACGAAGTGATTGATGTTGCCAGTGAATGACAAGCTATCAGGTCTTAATATAATATCCATAAACGAAGATATGTGAAAGTATTAAGCACAAAAATAATTATAAGCACATAGAAGAGAAAGGACATACTCCCTTATTATTGCAACGATACTCTGTCGCAATTAGGCACACACTCCAACCATACTGTGGTGCGTGTAAACTCCCATTCCGAGTGATTCCAAAAAGAGCTATCCCTAAGCATTTTCGAGGTGAAGGAGGTTTGCAACCCATATTTTTTCCCCACAAACTCCTTAGACGGTAATGGGGGATAAATTGTAACGAAGGTGCGATTCTTATCTTTCCCCGAAGTCTCGTAAGCCTCTCTTGATACCTGCTCCTGCGTTACTTTAGGCACCCACTTGTATTCAGCCACCATATTAACAAGAATATCCTGTATTTTTGGAGCTTCGACAATGGGTTCCATTAATGATATGGTCTTAAACTCCGACTCAAAGGGTTCATTCTTCCCACCGAGTGTAAACTTTAGCTTATTAAAAAAGAACGGTGTACCTCTGATAACTACCTTAGCTACAGCGGGTAAGTTTTGCTTCTGCGATAGCGACAGTAACAATTTCACCTTCATGTCGTGTAACGAATTGCGAAGCATAAGATCGTAAGGACGATAAAACTTCTCGTAGATGCCATCAGAACCGTTATAATAGAGTGCGTAATCGAATAATTTAACATGATTACTATCATTAACCACCCGATAGGGCGAAATGGTAGCTCTTGTTTGGTCAAGATCATAATAAGTGAAAGCCAGCATTGTGTTTTGCTTCACTGGCTTTTCGGATGTCTCCTTCTTATCGCTACCTGTAACTATCATTTTCGAGTTAACCGCAATGTAATTACCCACATACAAGAATTTTCCCAATTCGGTAGTACGCTCCTCCCCCTTTGGCTTAACCGTTAACATTCTAAACTCAGGAATGAGTTCTGGTACCTTTATTTCCTTTAACGCTAAATGTTCACCTGTATTATAGTCTTGTGCCGCTTCCCCTATTTTGGTGATGACCTCATACGCCCCCGAGAAGCCCACCTTATAGAAAGTGCCCTCTACGGGATTAAACAATGCGCCAGGGTTAGCATAATACATACTCTTTAGATCATCGTAAGAATCAGTAGACTCGGCATCGATCTTATTAGCAGCTCGCAGAATAATTCTTTGATAATCCTTTTCCGACTTATAGATAACTGTAGGTTCTTCCGTAATACAGTCCGTAAGATCCTCTGAAGGCACGTTCTGGAGTATCTCCCTTAAAAATACTACCTTTACCTCACGGCTTCCCTCATCGGCAGAGAACTCACAGCAGAACTTCTTGCGAAAGACCTCTAAAAAATCGGTACAAGTTACATCAGGTACAAGGTCAGCCACTTTTATTTTACCATTGACCAAAACATCGATAACATTATTAAGTACTGCCATTTTATCAAAAGGCTCGGTAATAGAAAAGAAATTATCTTGCAACGTGTATCCAAAATACTTGAAGATACGTTGTAGCAGATAATTAGCACGGATAAAGGGCGATATGTAGTAACCAGGCTTTAACCTAATGGGGATATTGTCGACATATTCCGTACGCTCTACAGCATTATAGAAGTCGCAAAGCTCTCCACCCACATCAGGAATAAAAGCAGAAACAGGGGCTCCCTTTTCCTCTTTTTTAAAAAGACCATTGGTTAGCACACGTGGCGACTGGTACTGTAAAGGTGCTTCCCATCCAAAAGCATTAATAATTTTGTAATTATAAGCGTTAGCATCTCCAGAGTCGTCGGTAACGAGGATGGGGAAAATGGTAAACTTATCGTTAGTGTTATCGCGGAGCTTACGACAGAACTCTATGCCCTGCTCCACGGTATTAACACCAGGTATAAACTCACCTTTGAATACCTCCTTGAGCTTAATGTTTTTTATCTTCGAGTAAAAAGAACCATCGTTGATGTAAAAAGACGTAGCAATATCGCCTTTATATTGTGCCGATAGTACCATTTGTCGACATTGTGCAAAGTATTCCCCATCTTGGATAGTTACATCAATGAGTTGTGCTTTTCGCCTTTGTGCCAACATATCGGGAAAATTGAGCAATCGCCTGTTGTGATCAGAGGCAGGAAGCTCCAGCGGAGTTGATTGCTCGCCATAGTCATTGAAGAACGGATTGGTACGTTCAATTTGTATTTGGGTATCGGGCTTGAGGTTGTAGTCTTCACCCTTTTCGAGATTTGTTACTCTCATGATTTACTTCCGTATTTACGCGCTTTATCGCGCAGTTGTTGTTTCTGTTCAAGCTCGTTTAGTGCCACGCTAGCAGCAATGCCGTTGGTGGAGATACTATCGAGGACATCGGTAAGGCGTTTGATGAGCGAGTTCTTAAAGGAGTCCTGAGCAATGCCACGCACATCACTGGTGGTGGGGATAATGTGTCCCCCTGAGGCACGCCCCGAGGCTTGCTGTATGAGGAACTTATTCATATCGAGGGTGCGTATCTTACCTGCACGCTGGGCACGGTCGATAATGTCGATGATAGGGGCTACGGTAGGATTCTCAACAGCTGCATTCGATGCCACCCACTCCTTGCTATGGCCATAGCCTCCCTCTCCGACGATGACCGTAGGTTTGTTGATAAACCCTCGACGGTTAGGGTCGTAGGCTGCGTGGAAGAGCTTGCCATCCTGCTCTCGCTCAATGTCTATGCTACCGCCCGACTCCAAACCAGTGGCGACACGTGCGCCCGAAGCGGAGGCGGAGCCACCAGCACCATTCAAACTCATTCGCTTCACTTTCTGACGCTCGGCGTAGGCTAAGGCGAGCTGTGCTGTACCAGTGATACTCATTAGAATTGCTGCTGGGATACCTGCCGGATATCCAAGCTCAGCGAAAGTTTTAGCAACAGCTGATGCAGTAGAGGCAATAATCTGTGCAGCTTGAATTGCAAAGTTCACATCGGCATACTTCTTCTGTATATTCAGCTTCTCCTCGGCTTTCTTCTTCTCGATGTCAGTAGTGTCCTTACCTGCGTTTCGTGCAGCCTCTATCTCGGCATCGTACTTGGCGTCGACATTCGCAATCTCGGCATCTTGAAGAGCCTTGACCGCACCACTGGCAAGATTAGCGTAGTAGTCGAAAGCCTCCTTTGCCTTCTGTATCTTGAGATTCTTTACGGCTTCCTCGTATTCCTGCTGTGAGATTTCCTTGTTCTGCAAATGGAGTTGGAGCATCTCAAGCTCGGCGTTATAGAGTTCCTGCTGGGTAGCAAGTCCGTACTGCTGGCGTATCTGTAGGCGATGCTGCTCTGCCTCTCGGTCGAGGTTAGCAAGGGCTTGTTGATGCTCTTGTTCCGTAAGTAATCCTTTTGCGTGGTCGTCATTTATCTTCTGTTGGCGTGCTGCAAGCTGGTCCTCGAAAGTTTCAAGACCATATTCTTGGCGAGCCTGTGCCTTTTGCTGCTCAAGCTCTTTCATCTTAGCGAGTTGCTTATCATTGTACTCCGACAAGATATTGAGGCGAGCCTGCTGGTAGGCAGCGTCAACGGCAGACTCGTCCTCTCCGCTTTGCTGCGCCAGCTGTAAAGCCGTGTCATAGTACCCACGGAGGACTTCGAGTTTGGCATCGCGTTCCTGTTCCAGGGTTAAGGTTTGCTGAACCTTGCCCTGGTCTATGAGCTGCGTCATTACGGCTTGATACTTCTCTTCGGCAGCGATGCGTGTCTCTTCAAGTTTCTGCTGGGCTTGGGCAACGTTCTTACTCTGACCCGTTTCGAGTTCCTTCTTCTTGGCGGCATCCTTGAAAGCCATCTGCGTAGACTTGGTGTAATAGTTCTGCTCAATAGTAAGGAGGTTGGTGGCGTGCTGCGTGTTGAGCGCAGAGATATAGATGTCGTATTGCTCCTGTGAGATTTTCTTCTGGGCAAGCGACATATTGAGGTTGTTTACATCCTTTTGATAAGCGGCATTGGCTGCGTCGAGCGAACTTTGTCGGGATTTTGAAAAATTACGGGATGCTATATCATCGGGGTCTTTCTTCTTTTTCTCTTTCTTTACTTTTTCAGCCTTAGATGAGTTAGGTTTTTCTTTCTCTATTATTTTTTCTTCTAAGTCGATTTGTTGTTGCTTCGCTAACTTGCGTATGGCTTCAATACGGGCATTGTCATCCGATATATATTTCGTTTCTTCTTCTATACGTTTATCATTATAAAGAACTAACTTTTGGAAAGCCAAAATTTGGTCTTCCGTATCTCTACTTATTTCTTGAATGAGTTTACCTGTTTTCTTATCAAAGATACCTTGCTTCATAGTAACATTTCCACCTCGACTGGCATGAATATCAAAAGTGCGAATCTCACGATCGTCATTCATGCCTAAAGCACGGAGCTTGTTAATGGCGTAGTTACGATTTCCTTTTCTGTTTTCAAGTAGCAGATTGTGATTTAGCTGATTACCAGTAATGCTCCCAATCTTACCTATCATAGCTTGTGCCATAGCTGCTTTCATAAGGTTCTTTGTATAGTCCTTGATGGCAGAGGTATTATTGTTTATCAATTTTCCCTCTGTTGTGAGCTGTGCATGATAGGATGGGATAATCCTCTTTAATTCGTCCAAAGCCTTAATTCGCTTTGCATTTGTTTCTGTGTTATCATTAATCGTCTTTGTGAGCATATCAATCTTCGACTTCTGTGATGTTACTGAGTCGTTAACAGCCCTCTTGATAGAAAGCTGGTCGGAAACAATTTGTTTTGATACGTTACTGGACATAGAAGCAAGACGTTTTTGTGTTTCCTCTAAACGCTTTGTTATTACATCTGCTTTCGATGTTCGGGCTATATAAGTACCGATAGCAACAGCTGCAGCAGCAATAGCTGTGGCAAGTAGCATCATTACGTTAGCCTTACAGGTAGCATTAAACAGGCGTATGGCAGCATTGGCGCGTGTAGTAGAACTGGTAATGGCAATAAAAAGGAGTTGTAAACCTTTAAAAGTACTTGTAATGGTTGCCCATCCAGCAACGATAGCTTTTGAAAGAGCCATGTTTGAAATGAATGCCTTGAAGCTGGTATTCAATGCTGTCATAGACACAACAAGGCCAACCATAGCAACAGTGAGGGATATAGTAGCGGTGCGATGCTGGGCAAAGAACTTGATAATATCGAGCAGCCCTATCTTAATTCTACCATAAACTCCTTCTACAAGCTCGTCATATTCCAATAAAGCCTTACCCACCTCATATTGTTTGTTTTGTAGGCGTACAGCTGCCTGTGCTGCACGGTCGGCGGCAGAAATATATCTGGGGCCAGCTTCCGACAAAGACTTCTCTACAATAGAAGCTACTCCACGCATAAAGTCTCCTGTTTCTTTGGTCTTTTCGCTGATTTCGGCAGCAGAAAGTCCAAGGTTGTCAAGAATCATGGGAGACTGGCGACCAAGACCTGTAACGATGGAGTCTACCATATAATCCAGAGACTGACCCGTCTGTTGGGCTTTAAGCTGGGCGAAGGATAAGTACTTGCCAAGGTCTTCGAGTGGGATGCGGAAGTCCTTGGCCTTGACAGCAGCCTTCATTAGCTCTATATCTCCAACGGTTCCCTTGGTGGCGGTACGGAGTTGGTTTAATAATTCTGGGTTTCCAAACTGGCTAAAGGCATGAGTAATACCATCGGCAGAACGAGCCATCTCTACACCCTCGTTGGTAAGTTCTCGCACAGAATCACGTAATTCTCCCAGTTTACTACCGAACAATTCCAAAGCCTTATAGCCCACTTGACCGTAAAAGAAGTTATTAACTCCATCGCTTGCAGCCAATTCGGTAAACGACTTGGCATTTTGTCGAAGTTCAGCTATTCTACCATTGACATGGCTTAACTGATCCTCCAGATTTTTATACTCTCCTGGATTGAGGGATTTAGAAACATTGTCGAGCTCGCGCTGGAGTTCCTTCGACTGTTTACGAAGCTGAGACATCGTCATAGTGGTTACATCAAGGGAACTACGGAGCTTTCTCATTTTATCCTCGTTATCCTTGATTTGCTTGCTATAGGACTTGCACTCTTCGCTTAACCTTTTATACTGTGCAGAGTTTTTTTGCCCTGTAGCCTCCAACTCTATCATTGTTTTGCGCCGTGCACTCTCCTCACGACGGAGTTGTGCCGTGGATTTACCAAGACTGTGAAGTTCCTGCTGTGCCTTGGAAGAATCGGCAGAGATAACGTATTTTATCTCATCCTCAGAAAGATGTTTTGATGCCATAATTATTTTGCTTTGAAATATGATTTGCTATCAGTGTCGAAAATATCCTTGAGTTCCTTGTTAATGCTTTTGCGCACTTCGTCCGTAAAACCAAAAGAAAGTTCGGGGAATGTCTCACGGTAAAGCACTCCCCATACAACACGGTTATAAAGAGCAAAGTTGCTGCGCTTATATTTTGCCACACGGTCCTTCCTGATGCGATAAGCCATATCAAGAAAACGAAGATAGGGAAGAACACGGACAAAGAATTTACGCTGAAAGCCTTGGCTTTCGGCTGAAAAGTTATGGGCAGAAAGAGAGGTGAGAAGACGCCCTGTGCGTAACTGAAAGTTGTTACGAACCACCTGCTCCTGTGTGGAATAAATTTTGTGTATGCCACGAGTGATGGTCTGATGAACAAACTGCTCGCGGATAAGAGTTTCTGTTACCATATTTACCTATATTATATAAGGCAAAGATAGTAACAGAATAGATAAGAAAAAAGGACAGGAATGTGTGACTATTCCTTTCCGAAGAGTAATAGGTAAACAGGTATACCAATCAATGGCGTAAGCAAAGATACCAATAGGAACCATGCTAACCGTATCATGAATATACGGTTCATAGGAATAGTAATAATCGCTATAATAGTAGATATAATAAATATCAGTTCCATATTACTTATGTTTAAGTAATGCAAATATAAATTTTTATTAGGAATAACGCAAGTTATTCTTCGAAAATCTCCGCCTCTATTGCCCTGAATAATTCAAGGACAACTTGCGGAACCATAGAGTTGCCGAGGGCTTTTATTGACTCCTGTCGCCATCTTGTGAAAGGAATGGTAAGACGAGATATATCAAAGGGTAGCCCATCATTTCCTCTACAAATAGGGGAGACAGTTGGGAAGTCCCTCCACCAATCTTGTGGGCAATCTGCTCCGCCAAGTTGCTCTGCGCCGCGTTCTTCTTGCGATGCGCCTTGAGGTTGTCCATCGTCATCATGGCACGCATCCCGTCGCTCGCCCTTGGGGTCAGCAGCCAGTCGCATTTGCGGAACATCTCGGGCAATCCCTTCTGCTTGGAGTTCACGCCCCTCTTCTTGAAGTCCTGGGCGCAGGGTGTCGGCAGGAGTTGAACCGTCCTTGCAAGACCGAGGCTGAAATTCGTTGTCGGGGTTACCTTGCGCAGAGTCCCTGAGGGTGTCTGTACTATTCTGTCGTTCTTGCCGAGGACTGCCCCCATCGTCGCATCTGCGGCACTCGGTGTCGGCAGTATGCCGTGAAAGTTGATGAAGTCCATCAGACCGTTGGGTCGTTGCTCGCCGTTGGCTCTGCTGCCCATCGTCTTCCCTCTCTTCTCCTTCAGTGCCTTGATGCGCTTGCTGTGTTGTATCTCCACCGCTAAGGGCGTGGGGAGAAGACCGAGGGAAAGGAACCTCTGTTTGCCGTCCTGGCACACCTTCAGCCCCTGTGTTACTGGCGTGGGAAGAATGTCGGAGTAGACTACTTGGCTCAGCAGACTGTTGTATTTCGTGCCGTTCTTGTAGCCGTTGCGTTTTGCCCTCGCTCTCATCGACGCAGGGTCTTCGCAGAACTCCCTCGTGCAGGGTGTCAATAGTAGGTGTGGGAACATTCCTTCTTGCGACGAACCACACTCGGTCTCGTTGGTGGGGCGCACCGACGGCACAAGCCGGAATAACAAACGGCTGGACGGAGTATCCTTCACGCTCAAGGTCTGAGCAGACTGTTTCGATGACGAACTGCTGTTCTTTCTTGTAAATGTCGTCGTTCTCGTCGAAGAGAGAGGTTGTGCTTCCCACCTTAACCTCTTCGCTGGGCTGCACCATCGAGAGGATACCAGCAACGTTCTCACCAATGACGAAAGTGGGCTGTATCTGCCTGATGACTCGTAACATCTCAGGCCAGAGGTAGCGGTCATCGTCCGCTCCAAGTCGCTGCCCTGCTGAGCTGAAAGGTTGGCAAGGAAAGCCTCCCGTGAGAATGTCAATTTGTCCTTGCCACTTTGAGAAATCTGTTGTCTTGATGTTTTCATAATTGATGGAGTTTGGAAACCAGTAGCTGAGGATTGTGTTGCAGAACTCGTTGATCTCGCAGTGAAAAACATTTTGCCACCCAAGCCATAAGGCTGCGAGTTCGGGTGCCCCAATACCGCTGAAGAGCGAAGCGTGTCTGATTATTTGTCTCATTCATTTTACCTGTTTGTTTGTCAATGGCAAATTTATGTACTTCTTTTTGGGTTGTAAAGGACACCTCGTCTCACGACGAAGTACCCTGACAAACAAACATCCAAATGAATGGATGCTTTGACAAAAAAGAAAATTATCGCTCACGGAACATCCACTTGAACTCTAAGCCGTGCGCCCCGGGGCGGTTGCAGAAATTGAAACCTGCATCGATAAGGGCGGAGAACACTTGCTCGGGGCTGACCTTAGCAGAGGGGTCGATGCCACGAATGGCATCGACAACCTCGGCGGTGGAGAAGAAATGGGTGGCTTCGCCCGGTGCGAAAGCAGGGCGGTAGGTAGTGGAGAGAGCTGCCACATAAATGCTGATGTCGGTAATGGGCTGCTCAGGGTTTTCTTTCTTATTATTCATTGTCTGGAATATTTAGGGTTTGACGATCGTCGGCTTCGCCTGAGGGGTCTACCGAGGTGAGGAATGTGCCGAAGTCCTTACGCAGGGCGCGCAAGGTGTCGAGGAATGTGAGGGCTGCCTCGGGCTTGATGTTGTGGGCATCGCGCCACTGATCGATAAGGAAGTCCTCGATGGCCTGAAGACGCTCGGTGCGCTCATAGATGTAACCAGGGTCGAGCATCGCCTCAAGGGTAGCGGTGGCTTCCTCGCTCAGATGAATGAGAGTGGTTTTCATTGTGCGCCTCCTTCCTTTAAGCGGTTACTAATATCGCTGAACTTGCAGGAATTCAGGTCGTACTCCATAATGGAACGTGCAGGAGTGAACCTCATTCGGAGTAAGCTGTCTCCACTATTGCGATGCGAGTACACATAGATGCCGCCTGTATCTTCTTCGCTAAAGGAATTATACACCTCGACAAAAGCCGTACTGCCTTCGGGTTTTGACCGCTCAAGGCTTTTCTTGAGACAGTCGGTGAAAATCTGAAACTCATTATAGTCAAGAAACACCACACTATCAAATTTTGCCATCAGTTCTGCAACCGGTTGCATATACGACGGAAGTGTGGTTTTGATAGTAAGGTCGAAAACATAAATCATCGTTTACCTCCTTTTTTATCTGTTTTGTTGATACGATAGACGAGCCAGCCTGCGCAGAGGGCGGAGGTGATGGCAACGAGTGGACGCTGCTCGACGGCGATGGCGGTGAGCATGAGGCACAAAGATACGGCATTGACGCGAAGTACCAAACGACGGGTTACGGGGAACTCGGCGATACGGCTGTAAAACTTGCTCTTTGAGTCGAGCCAAAGGTTAATGGACTTGATTTTGCGCTGTATCGTAGCACGTACGTCGATAGGCTGCTGTTTCTTTGCAGAACTCTCGAATTCGATTACTTGTTGCATATTACGCTTTGTTTTGACATTTCCCAGAACCGCTGGGTACGGATACGAAAAAAGCGGATGCTCTTCCCGTTCGTCAAAACAAAGCGATTTCGCACCGAAGGGCAATTTCACTGGGAGGCATCCGCCATATCTTCTTTACAGCGAGGCTGTAATATGGGCATAAAAATAAGCCCATCGAAGTTTAATAAGTTCGGGGCTTGAAGTTCTTCTCGCCCTTCTGTTGCGTATTACTACGCTTTGTTTTGACAATTGCAAAGATAAGAAGTCTTTTTGTAACCGCCAAATAAAAATGCGATTATTTTTGCGTGGCGAAAAGAAAAACAAGGAGAATATAGACAGAAAGGTTAAAAGTATTAAAACGAATACTTTTTATCAACTAAAAGTTCGGATAATAGTATTATTATTACTACCTTTGTGTTGTCAAACAATAACAATATACAACAAATGAAAAGGTACAAAGTAAAGGAAGTCATCAAGATGCTGGAAGCCGATGCTTGGGTGTGTATCACGACAAAAGGCGACCACAGACAGTTCAAACACCCGACGAAGCCTGGAAAGGTAACGATAAGGGGTCACATGAACGAGGATTTAAGTCAGTTTTTACTGAACAGCATTTGGAAACAGGCAGGGTGGAAATAACCACCCTCCATTCCAACAAAACATAAGACAACTAATAACAAACACTATGGAGCAGATAAAAGTATTTATAGAATGGTGCGACCATAACTTTGGCGCAACCTTCGGCGACAATGTACCCGGAGCAGTGGTACTCACGGCAAAGACTTACGACGTGCTGATGAAGGAAATCCCTGAGACCTTGCAATTCCATGTGGAAGGCATGGTAGCCGATGGTGACGAGGTGCCAGAGTGGCTGCGCAATGGGGAATACGAGTTTGACTACGAGCTTGACACGGCAGCCCTTATTCGTTCGTGTGAGCAATATGCAAGCCTTGCCGCCATATCGCGTGCATCGGGCGTCAACGAAAGGCTGCTGAGTCACTATGCCAACGGCATAAAGAAACCTCGCCCGCAACAGCGTGAGCGCATTGTGGAAGGGTTGCATGAGATAGGCAGGAAACTAATAGCCGTTGTATAGTTATTGTTTGACAGCAGACTTCCAATGGCAGGTCGGGGCAGCAATGCTCCGGCTTTTTTCGTGCGCTCTGGAAGAAGTTTTGTAACTGCCAAGGAAAAGCGCAATTATTTTTGCGTGGGGCAAAAATTACCAATCTTCTCCTTTCTGTAACATTGCAGTGCGGAGAGCTGTTATGTAATTGTAACAAGCCATTTTCATAACAGACCCCTCCATTAATTTAAACATAGGGTTTTTCTCAACTGGTTCATCACTTCCTATGGTTTGCACCATTTCTGAAATGACCCACTTATATTTGTTATCTTTAAAATTTAACTCAAGTCTTCCTTTATATATATTATCAAAAGCTCCATAAATAACAAGAACTCCAGCATCTTTATCTTTAGATTTAATTACATAGTTAGGATTCTTGTATGTTGTCGAAACCCATTTGAAAGCTCTGTTATACAACTCTCCAGCATTAGTATTAGGTACCACGTCAACTCCTGTTAAGGAGTATGTACTACCAGTAGCGTCAAATTTGCAGTTCTCTAACTTTTTCTTAGGAGCATTTTGAGTCTGCGCACTAACTCCGATTCCAACAAATGCCATAAGTATGGCTAACAATACTTTTTTCATAAGATTTATCTTTAGATATTTAAATTAGATTAGTCCAAAACTTTTTAGTTTATGAGGATTAGCATTTGGATAACCACACACGGTAGAACGGATTAATTCAAAATCGGTTGTATTAATCGTTCCTAACTTTTCACCTTTCATTAGATGCGTTGAAGTAGCTGAAAATATTTTAGTGCAATTCAAAAACGAATCGTGTGAAAGGAAGGGATAAGCCTTAGCCGATATTGGTATGTGATAATCTTTTATAAGAGTAGGGAGGTTTTGATTAATTTTAGAATTGAAGAGAATGCCTCCATAAACATTTCCTTGCTCATCAAAGCCTAATACTACAAAGAATTTATCACGTGTGTCGTATCCATTTTTAGGTATTATTCCATCTGCTTTTGATAACTCTATTTTGTAGACATCGCCCAATCGAACTTCATCACTCACAGCTTTATCAATAAGTGTCTGAGGTATATCCATTATGATAAAGCCTTTTGGATGAATTCTTGTTCGTTAATGTAGTCTACAAAGCCGTCATTTGCTCCGCCAGCTTTAGCAATGTCGCTAATACTCATAACACAACAGTTGTTTGTAGCCTGCCATGCACTATCGTGCGATTTATCTACCAACTCGCCAAAAGAGAGACCTTTGTTTTCAGCAATTGATTCTTTAAGGCTTTCTATATCGGCAGGGGAGAGATAATCCATGTTTGCTTCTCTTTTTGGCAAAAGCGTGTTAGAGGCATCTTTGCCAGCAAACTCAATAGCTTCTGTAAAAAGTGGAATTAGCTCTTTCGCATAATGTTCATTCTTACAAACAGCACTATAGAGTTTTGTTGGAACTGGTCCGTATTCCATCGCTACAAAATCATCTGCAACGATACGACTTCCCCATTTGCATAAATGTTTCTGTTGTGCGAAATATAAGATTTTGAAAATGTGATAATAATCCAGCCCTTTGGTAGCATTGATAATATACAATACTACTTCTATTAGTTTCTCTTTATCAAATTGTGTCATACTATTGGTTGCTTTTAGTTTGGAGATTAAAAAAACTCCCTTTAATAAGACCTTATTATTTATCAAGGGTAGCTCCTTAATTCTTGATACATGGTGTCGGTAATATTGTTGTCTTATCGTATAAAATCAGTGTAGTCTATAATTTCCAAGTGCAAAAGTAGGAATAATCAGCGAGATAAGCGACACTTAACGCAATTATTTTTGCGTGGCGCAACTTTTTTTTAACGTTACGCAAATAATAAAAAGCCCCCTTGCTTGGTGCAAGAGGGCTAAGATGCGCCACCAGCCTGATGGCGACTTCGTGTTCAAATCGGCTATATAGTAGCAGCCGGGGCTGGAATATTATCGGCAGCTCGACGAATACGGTCGCTAAGGTCTACAAGCGCACCACGAAGTTGCTGTGCTTCTTCAGGTGTGAAACCTCCCACACCACCGTTGCCGTCAATGCCATACATCTTATGCTGAAACCAAGGCACAGACTTCTCGAAGTAAGTGCGTGAGATTTCACGCCATGACACACTAAGATATATATCACGCATACGGTTCTTCATATCGGTGATTTTGTCTGCTTTCTGTACTGCTATTTCCATAATCTTGTAATTTTAGTTTTATCTTTTAAGTGGTTCTCCCCGTAGGGAGAACCTTTTGTTTTACTCTTTTGGCATATCCGTTAGTCGGTCGAAGATGTCCTGTGCATAAATAAGGAGCTGTGGATAACCGTTTGGATAACTGTCGCAATAATTTCTGATTGCCTGAATGAGGTCTTGTTCTTCGGAGGTAACCTCCATTTTGATTTTTTCTTGTTTCATACTATATATTTATTTGAACAATACAAAGGTACTACTTTTTTGGATAGTAACCAAATTTCATACTATCTTTTTTGATAGTAAAATGTATTTTTAACATTTGAAGCAAAAAGCCCCCTTGCTTGGTGCAAGAGGGCTAAGATGCGCCACCAGCCCACGTGGCGACTTGGTGTTCAAATCGGTCAATATAGAAACCGAGGCTTAGTGTATGCCGTCAGCGGCTCGGCGGATGCGGTCGGCAAGGTCGGTAAGCGCACCACGAAGTATTAACTTCTCTGCCTCGCTAAACTCTGTGGGCTTCTTGTTACCATCGATGCCGTCAAGTTTGTGGTAGAGCCAAGAACCTGATTTGCCGAAATAACGCTTTGCGAGATCTGACCATGAGATGGAAATCAGCAAGTCGCTCATTTGGGCTTTCATTGTGTCCGCCTGTGTTCTCTTTAATGTCATTGTTGCCATAGTTGTATCCTTTCTTTAATAACCCCTCCTCCGAAGAGGAGAGGCATGTTTGTTTTAATCTTCGTTGCCTTCGAGCCATTCTACAAAGAGACGTTCAAGATAGTATCTTAACTCGGGGTCTCCGTTTGGATAACTCTTGCGGTAGTTACGCCCTGACTCAATCATATCGAACTCGATTTCTGTGAGTGCTAATTTTTTTGTTTTCATATTCTATATTTATTTTATTGAACAATACAAAGGTAATACTTTTATCCGTACTACGCAAATATTTCAGTACTTTTATTTGTACTGAAATAAAATTTTAACATTTGAAGCAAAAAGCCGTAGCAGTTTTGAAGCTACTACGGCTGTATAGAACGAGCGGTGGGTGGGGTTATTCTGCTACGACAAAACCGTGAGTTATGAGGTCGTCAAGGAAAATCTCGGGGATTATCTAAGGATAAAAACGATAATCGGGTAGGAGGTAAATGTTATTCATAAAAGGCATTTACCTCCTACTTTCACATTTACCGACCTCCCACACCACCGTACGTGCCGTTTGGCATACGGCGGTTTCGTACTTTTACACCTCACGGTGTGTGGCAAGTTGTTTTCAGCTATCCCTTTGAGTAACGTCACTTCTACCCTATTGTCGGATTCCGTCCTATCGTCTTGGATAGAGAGTTCCTTTCGGACATCTGACGAAGAAATTCGCAGGGTAGCATTCATTTACTATTGCACTGCACGATTCGGTCCTTCCCTGTAGGCACACGTACCTTGGGTACTATGACCTCTGCTGACTTCTCACGGCAAGCTTTACTCCGCTTCTTTCGTAAAAGCAACTATTTGAAACGTCCGTGAGACCTCCTCGGATAAGAACATTATCTTTCCATCTTATACCTACTTCATTTTTTCGCTAAGCTCAAGGAAACTCCACCGACCATTCCGAATAGCTATGGGACTTTGATTTGTCTGGCAATCTTATCCATGGTCATATGCCTTATATGAAGTTTCTGTTCGTTAGGCCAGATGTTTGCCGCCGGCTTCCTTCAGATTTCACCTCACGATGAACACCCTTGCTCTTGGCTATGTAATTCCCGCTATTAGGGCTTACTCGGGACTTCCACCCATTAGATAATGCTCATGCCGAGCGTACCAAAAAGGGGCTTGCGCATCGCTGCGGAAGCCCCATCATCCTAAAAAATCTTATAACCTAAAAACTAAACCTTATAAAAACATTTATTTGATTAACTGAAAATATCGTGCATAAGTGAGCCGTGTGTGTGGATTACGACTAATGATGTCCATGCGTACCTGCTTACAGCCAAAGCGAAAGAAAAGGAAACGCTTGGGTATACGGTGGACGATGATGTCGAGGGTATCGGTGGAAGTTACCGAGCCACGAAATATACTGTCGGACACGCAGCCTGATAACGACAACCAAGAATCGTGCCAAGAGAAGCACACCAGGCTATCGGGACGATACAAACTATCGGTAGATACTGTGGCGGTGTCGGTGGTGTGCCAAACTGGTGTGGTAATGTCGGCAGCGGTGGTAGTGGCAGCGGTGGCAGCCTCAGAGATACGTGAGGGCTTGATACCTATCTGACGGGCTATCTTTGTCAAGGTGTCTCCGCTTTCCTTAAACTCGGAAGTGCGAAGCGTGAGGGCTGGAGCAGAAGCGTGGCTATTGCCAGTGTTGGTCTCGCTAACCTCTACCATGCCGTTATGAAGCAGAAGGCTTTGGTTCTGCTTAATGCGGTTGCGGTCAGCTGCCGTATCGAGATAGAGCTGCACGAATAAGGCAAGAGCAACGATGAGTATCAGGAACGCACTGCTAATAGTATAGATAATCGCAATTCTCTTTTCCATAGTCTATTGACACATTTTACGAATAGAACCTATTAACAGGAGCATTTGTCGAAGATAGTCTGGCGAGGTGGCATACTTGCAACCCTTATTATCGCAGATACGATGGGCGAACTCTTCGGCATCGTGGCGGTATGGCCACGCATCGGCAAAGCCTGGCTTCTGAAGCAGTCGTGAGTGTTCGGCAAGGCAGTCGGCAAGGGAGTCGAAGTCCTTAAAGAGACGATAGACGGTGTAATACCAGCGATTTCCACCTTTGCACTTGCATATTGACACAACACGCTCGGGAGCGACGAAGGTGCGGTTGGGGGTATTGAAGTACTCGTGTGTCTTGATCAGAACGGTCTTGCCCGTCCATCGGCTGCCCTTAGTGATGCCGAAGAGGTTGTACTTGCCTACACGGGCTTTGCCCCAGCCACTCTCAAGAATAGCCTGTGCGGTAACGAACTCGGGGGCGATGTCGGTGGCTTTCTGAGCTGCCACATATATGTTGCGTGCGAAATCACGCTGTGCTATTGTTGCCATAATCAGTCTTTTTTGATGTATTCGCCTTTGTCGTTAAAGTCTTTCAAACGGCGGACAAATGAGGTTGGAAATATGGGATAGATGGCTTGGATATTCTCTACGCAAGAGAAACACTCGCGTACCATCATAAATACGCAAAGATAGGTTCCTATCCACTGGGTAGCACCGACCACGCTGCCATTCACCTTGAAATTGGCAAGTACGTTGGAGAGGATGAGTAGAAGAATGTAAATGGCAATCTTCTTGCTGAACTTACCGAAAAAAGCCTCGCTGGAGGCGTCTTTGTGAAGAAAGTGCTTCCACACGCTGAGAATAGTGTCGATGATGATGGCGACGCCTATCCACTTGGCAAATTCCCAGTCCTGATAGAGATACTGCGAGAAGTCGGCCACTATGGTGAGTGGCAGAGAGACGATAGATATCATTGGTAGTTTTGTCATTGTTATCAGACTTTAATTGTGGTACAAAATTACGTTACTGCATCCGCTTGACAAAGGACCGACTGAGGTGGTGGGTGCCAAGTGTATCGGGGCTGATGCAGGAGAGCATAAGCGTCCATCCGACAGAGGAGAGTTCCGTAGCGACAAAGGGAATTATCTCCGCCTTATCGAGTTCACCACGTGAGAGCCACTCGATATTGTCCTGCTCCGCATCGGCAAGCATCCAGGCGTGAACCCTTGAGAGTAGACGAAGTGTAGCATCGGAGGCAAGCATATATTCGGCAGCATCGGCACGGTTGGTCATCTTGTTGGCTACGGTGATGGCTATGCGCTGAGTAATCTGATAGGAGTTGCGCCCATCGGCAAGCATATTCAGTTCGCCGTAATCAACGAAGAGGAATGAACCTGCCAGCTTATCGATGCGCTGCTTCAGTTCGTCAAACGACTGACCGTAGACATAGTTGGCAATCTCGGGGATGCGCGACATATCGGGAAGATTGTCGAGAGCTTCAGTAAGCTCGTTATACCCAGGGAAGTCGCTCGACCCATTAGTGAGTATGGCACGGATACCCTCCTTGGAGGGGTACTGTGCGAAATAGAGAAACTGGTCTTTAATCATAATATCTTGTCGATTACGGAAATGGGCAAGCCCACCTCCTCACTGATTTTCAACTTATCCCACCCAAAGCCCTTCATATCGTGGACGGCATCGATAGTCTTCTTGCGCAGCACCTTCAGATAGGTAAGCACGTTCATCTGCTCTATCTGACGAGCATCGCCAAGCCCCTCTTTGGAGAGGTCGTAGAGCGCATCGGAGGCATCGGTAGTGATGGGATGTTTGGGCTTTTTGACGAACTTCGACAAAAGAGAGAATGAAGTATTACTAAAGAGATAGTTGTTAAAAGCCTGAAAATTAAATGATATAGCCGTAAGTAATTCGAGCGGTAGTTTAGCGAACTCTTTAGCCTTTTCGTGGACAAGCTCGGAATGGTACTCCTTTTCGGGATAGTAGAGAATGGCAGCGAGGAGCGGAAGCGACTCGTCGCCCTGCTCGATGAGTTCCTGTGCCTCGATATACTGAAGGGCTGTGAGCGAGCAGGTGAGCATTCCGTAGCCTGTCTCAATCTTGTAGCCTTGATAACGATGCTCGCCAATTCGGACGGCAGGGATGAGCTGCGCACAGAAGCACAGGTCCACCACATACTGATAGTCGAGCCGGCGCAGTACACGAGCAAGGGGAATATGCAGACGGTAGGGATCAATGCGACGGCATAACTGGTAAGTTTCGTCGTCCACGCCGTCCAGTACGGCGTTGTTGTCGGGATAGTTGATTTGAAACATAAACGTGAGCTGCTCGGAGATTGCAACGAGATTGGCTATCTGTTCCTCGGAGCGAAACTTATGCTTATCCCAACCCATAATGTCGCACAGCCAGTTGATGCGCACCTCTCCAGCAGAGAGTTTACCAGCAGCCATACGAAGCAAGTCGGCCACAAGGTGAACGTACTGGCGGTCGGTCATACCGTCCCAACAGTTCGGGATGCGGTGTATTTCCCCTTTGTAGACGAGTTCTATATCCTTTATCATGGCAGTATAATGATTTTGTCATCAGGGCGGTTATACGCAGAATTAGAGCAGAAGTCCACAGATGCGTCCGTTGCGAGCAAGGTATCGGCATTGGCGGTAAGTTCCTCGGCTTCGAGGTCAAGACGGTCGGCGAGGTCGATGGCTGCATCGTGTTCGTCCTTGCCCGAGCGAGAGACGTGGCTGTCGTCAAAGAGGTTGCGGATGGTTGGAGGGAACTCTAAGATGTCGAACCGACGGAGCGACTTGGCTACGGTCTTTTTAACCAGTGCAAGGGTCAATATCGGCTCTATTCGCTCACGATTGTCATCAGTGAGGCGGTCGTAGTATGCCGAAAGACGCTCGTCGAGGGTCTCCTTCTGAAGGGGAAGAATGCGGAAGAAAAAGAAGTAAGACAGGTCTATTGGATAGATAGAGTCGAATTCATCCGCAGTTCTGATTTTGCAGCTATCAATAATCTTGTAGTATCGGGATTTTCGCCATAAGGCAGCAGGAGAACAGGTGTCCCCACTATTGACCTCTGCCGACATAAGCTGCTGGATAATGGTATCCATAGCGTTGTAGTAGTTGTCCATATAGGAACGCTTCATTCCCTCAATCTCGTACTTATAGACATCCACGTGGTTCTTACGACGGTTGATACTGTCAAATATCAGCTGCGAAGCCATTGTCATATTGGCCACAGCAGAACGCAGGGACTCTATCAGTGCATCGTCGGGATTAAGGGCGATGGCATTGAACACCTCGGCGGTGATGATGGTTTCCACACGCTTTCGGGCTGTTACGCCTGACGAGAGGAGGTCGTTTAAGTCCATATTCGTCTCGACACCGGGAGCATACTTGCTGAAGGTGCCGAAGTCTTTAAAGATATCAACTAATATATTCTTCATGCCTGTTGCTGATTAAGTCTGTCCTTGGGTGCTACATCTTCCTGTCGCTGCGGAACCTCACGATAGAAGCCTATGCGATAGCCCTGCTGCCAAAGGTCGGGGAAATTGAGGCGGAGCGCATAATTGAAAGGCTCGCAGCAAATCTCGTCCTCTGGTGTAAGCGACATTATATATATAAGGTAGTTATAGTAAGAGTCGGAACCCGACTTGCTGATAACCCCGTCTTTGTCCACTGCCGTTATGGAGGCATCGAGTCCGACACTTGAAAGCAAGGCTTGTTCGGTGCGTTTGTCGTAAGCTATCAAAGCCTCGATATATTCCTTGTATTTAAGGTCGATAGTCTCTATCTTCCATTGCTGCTCGTTACCTGAGCTGTCCATAAACGAGATGGAGGAATAAGCCTTTCCCTGGTTGCCAGAACCGCTTAGATAATCGCCAATCTTGCGTAGCTCCAATCGCATATACTCCACAAGTAACGACTCCCTATATTCCGTGCCGATACCGATACCGTTATATTTTACCAACTCCTGCTTCTTCGATTTACGGATTTTATTCTCCTCGCACAACTTCATCAGTTGGTTGCGCTTGCTCGATACCCACGCATTGGGGATAATGATGTGTATCTTGGCAGCTAACGAGTTGCGCAGGAAGGAGTTAATGTAGGTAGCAGTCTTGTTGCTACCCTGGATATAGGGGCGTGCGCCTTGGTGAGTTTCGTTCACGCCGTAGAACTCATCGACCGATTTCTCCCGATGGTGAGAAATGGCAGCATACTGGTAGTTGTCTACTTCTGATAAATTGAACTTAGGATATATCTTGTAGCTACTTGCACAATAGGTCCACCTGCCCACCGCTATATGACGGAAGTCGCTGTAACTCATCATCTCGTAGGCTACATCCTGCCGTGTGGTGGCAAGACGGCAGTGCTTATTCTCCATCGCTTCCAGCCCAGCCACAGGCTGCATCCCCAATCGCTTACCACGGGTAAAACGCCACTTCACGAAGAAGTCGCCAAAGTAGTAGAAGTTCTTAATGCAGGTCTTGGCGAAAGCCTGTGCCGATGTTTCCATCCCACGCTCACACCACGTATTGATCCACTCATCCCACTGGGGCAGCGCAAGGTACTCACGCTTCATCTTGCCACCCTCTATCGTCTGCATATAGGCACATGGACCATGACCGTAGAGCATCTTAATCTCCTTGCTGTATAAGCGTGGCAGCAGACGGTTCTCCTTGATTTCCGCCGTTACTTCGTCGCAGAGTGCGTTGTTCACGCCACGCATACATACTTGATACCCATTGAAACTGAGCCACTGGTGTTCGTGCATGACTAACTGTCTGCCCTGCGGTACGAGCAGTCCAGGTGTTTGGAACACCTGCTTACCCTCGCCTATCTGAAAGGATAGTACGTTGCCGTCCATGATATATGTACCAGCATTGCCGTATAGTTCTATACTGTCTGTCATAACCAATTTATCTTGTGTAGTTTATATCCATCTTGCGGGAAGCCCATATACCTAATGAGTATGCGGTAGCACATCTTAGGTTCTCCATACTCGTCCTCGAACAGAAAGTAGTTCTCCGAGTTCACTGCAAACCTATCCTGTGGTAGTTGGGTGCGGTACTTGCAATGTGGTTTCACTATGAGCTTATCCCCTGCCACGCCCTGCGACCTCGAATAAGGGAAGAAGCACAGCGTGAAGTCGCCACCAGGGAGCTTGCTAATCTCCCTTGCCCACTGCATCGCATTGATGCCATCCATTTCGATTGCCTTCTTCATCACTTGCGAAATTACGCAATTCCCCTATGGGAGCAAAGGACGGCAAATGGTGGCTGGCGTCATATTTCCGTGCTTTTGAGAGGTTGCACCTCAATATCCAAAATCAGCGGTGCGTGCTGACAAACGCCGTTTGTTTATTTTCGTTTTTGATTTTCAGAACGCAAACCATTGATTTTCAACAAAGTAATTTTTTGATCTATGTAAATAGCCCTCGTTATTGCCTGTTTTTGCCAACTTTTTATGTTGCTTTTGCTACATTATTGGGGCTTAAATGGCTATGTTTTCGGGCAAATCATCGGGATAACTGCTTAATTCTTTCTTGATAAGGTCGGAATAAAGACCATAAAGCAGATAAATCATTGCACTGGGGAGCTGCGTCGTTAGCCCTGGTCGCCGTTTCAGTTCCTCCTTCTTCTCCGAGGCTTTGTCAAGCTCTATTTTGCCGTTGGTTTTCTTCAGCGGACTGATAAGAATGGCACTGCACAGGTTAGGGCACTCGTTCTCATCGATACGCACCTTTGGGAGCAAGGTAAGTTTCTCACCAAAGAGCAACTGACACAGGCGGAACTGCTGCCAGTGGTAGATGGTGGGCGCACCGTTGTTGTAAAGGATAACCGAGAAGCCGTAACTCTCCAAGGCAGCCTTCATCGTGAGCGAGTCGGTGGTTATCTGCTCCAGTTCCTCACGTGTCTTGTTGCCTGCACGGTCAGGGTAGAGGTGGATAACCTTGTTCACGGCATCCGTGCCGAAGAACGAGTACACCTGCTGTGCAAGCTGCTGCTGGTCGTCGGGAATGTATGCCCAAAACTCCTTGATAATATCAAAACGGTTACCATAGTCTTTCTTCTGTCCCACGATGAGCGACTGGAAGTTGCCTGGGTCGTAGCCTATGTAGAGAGGTTCTCGCTTATCGTAATGGCGCAGGTAGCGTGCCGTGAGCAGGAACTGGTCCTTGAGGTCAAATTTCAGTATCTGGTCGTAGATATAGCTATCCTTGAACTGATGTCGCTCGTGATCGTAGGTTGTGAAAAACTTGTTGGTTACCTCCTTATGGCGAATGGCGCAGATAGCCGTGAGAAACTCGTCCATATCAAGCGTGTCGAGCTGTGTCTTGAAGAATTTAGGACCGAGAATGTCCTTGTTGCAGAATGATGATGCACGGATATAGTAGATGGCGTTACGGCGCATATCGGCAAGGCGAGGCTTCCAGCGTGCCACAAAGGCATTGAGCCGCTCGTTTTCCAGTCGTATCTTCTCCATCACGACGGGGTTCTTGGTGTTTCGCAGCTCCTGCTGAAGGGTGAACTGCTTGTACAGCGACTGGTTGATGGAGAGCGACACCGAGGCTATCTCCTCGATGAGCTGGCGGTCCATCTTGTTCTCGTATTCCTCGAACCAATCGTCCTCACCCAAATCAACACGGGCAGTATCGCTCACTCCCGTAACACCCTCGTAGTAGGCCGACCGTCTAATCTCTGCCGAGCCACCGCGGAGCGATGGGAACAGGCGCGACTTCAGCTTCTCGCCGCTGTTGTGCTTCATCTCCTCCACGAAGGCGTGTACGGCGTTACGACCTGCCACACTCTCGGGCTGGTCGGAAGACACGAGCTGCAAGTGTGCTCCGTTGCGGAAGATAATGGAGTGCTTGGCGTAGGCTATGGGGTAACGGGGACGGCGGAAGTGGGATGGCAGCTTTGACTCGCCCACCACATAGTCGATGCCATACTCCAGCATTGCCCTCTGCTTACCGTTTACCATGACGGGACGAGAGAACGATGCCTGAATATTCGGCCATACGTTGGTCATCAGGGCAACGTAGGTCTTGTGCACCAGGAACGACAGCTCGCCCGGCATATCGTTCGCCACACGGATGAGCCGTGGCACAATCACACCCTCGGTCTTACCCGTGGCACGCGCCCACTCGGCATAGAGCATATTGGGGTCGATGATGTTCGCCAATAGCTGCACGTGGTTCATATAATAATGCTCGAAGTCGAGCGTAGGGTTCTCGGTTGGTTGCATATCAGTCATTGGACAGTTCCTCCACTATTTCGGCATCCTGAATATCGGCATCACGCAGCAGACGCTTCTTCTCCTTGTTCTCGATGGGCAGGGAGTCGATGAGTGTAACATAAAATCCTTGGTTGTGCTTGGCTGCAATCTCCTTGAGGTTCTTCTTCGAAAAGCCAAGTTCCTCGGGGGTTAGTTCAGGAGAAATTAAGAAGAGAACTCCTAAATCCCTGTCTGCCTCTGCTATCTCTGAAGACCTACGACGACATTCCAAGGCAGCGTCATAGCATGACTTCATACCCTTGTAGTCGCGATTGAGGGCACAGAGTTTAGCAATATCCTCATACTTGTTGGCAAAGTTGCTTTCCCAAACTTTAATGGGGACATTACAATCCACCTGAAAGTAGTTGATAGCCTGATAGATTCTCGCCATACAGGTGCGTTCCTCTATCTTTAGCCGTTGCTCTGCATTGATACGGAGCTTCAGCTTTTTTGCAGCTCTTGTAATGTTACGCTCATGCTCGAATATCTCCGCAGACCATTGTAGTTGCTGTAAGAACAACTTTATTTCCTGTGGAATACCCTCGCAGTCCCCATTCGTCAAGAATGCGGATATAAGGTCAGGGTGTATGGAGTCTAACTTCTCAATTTCACTTTTCATATTCCAAAGAGTTTCATACGCAGGTCTTTCTCAGCACGCTCATTCTTGCGTTCCTCAAGCAAAGTAATAGAGTCATTATCCCCTTTCTCTGCTTTTTTAGCAAGCTCTGCGTCAATGTTATATTCGCCAAGCGCAAGTCCTTGCTGGTATGCCTCGCAATACACATCCCCAGGAATGGTGATACGATACAGCAAGGCTATACGCTTAGTTTTCCTCAGACCGAGTAGCTGGCAGATACGTTCGGGGGTATAATTCAATGCTCCGAGCGTTCTGACTTGATTGATATACTCATCTGAGAGAATTTCATTCTGTACTAATTCCGACATAGAATTATCTTTTTGGTGTAATCCTCTGATAAGACATTGCCATCCCTCTCCAACAGAACTGGCTGTTGGGGAAACATTGCCATGTATCTTCGTACAGTAGCAGACACGTATTTAGGGTCTATTTCCATTCCATAGCCGATACGGTCGGTCTGTTGGCACGCCATAATTGTAGAACCTGAACCAGAGAACACATCAACAACAATATCGCCATTCTTGGCACTGTTGGTAATTGGGTATGCCATCAGCGCAATAGGCTTCATTGTTGGATGAATTCTATTGGCTTTTGGCTTATCGAAATTCCAAATGGTTGTCTGCTTCCTATCTGAGTTCCAAAAATGTGCAGCCCCAGGCTTCCAACCGTATAAACACGGTTCGTGCTGCCATTGATAGTCCTGACGTCCCATTACAAGGGAATCCTTGACCCAAACGCAGCATTGCGCAATCTTGAACCCTGCTTCTCGAATGGCTCTACGAAAGTTCTCGCCTTCAGAGTCTGCGTGGAAAACATAGAAGGAACCTCCAGCTTTAACAATGGAAAACATCACGTTGAATACAGACTGTAAGAAGCGGAGGAACAAATCATTCTCCATTGAGTCGTTCTGAATGGTAAGTTTACTATCTCCGCCACCTTCATAATTTACATTATAAGGAGGGTCTGTGAGAATCATATCAGCAACTTGTCCATTCATCAACATAACAATATCCTTTTTTGAACGACAGTCTCCACACATCAGTCTATTATTGCCAAGTCGGAAAACATCACCAGGACGGGCAAAGACATCACTGTCCTCTTGTGGAAGGGTATCAACGGCATCTTCTTGTATCTCTGCTGTATCATTCTCTGTGGCAAATAACTTATCTGTTCCGACAGAGAAATCGTTTTGCTTAACTTCATAGCCAAGATTGAATTTGGCAAGATCATCGCCGCTAATATTATATTTCGTGAATAAAAGGGTATCGGGATTCTTCTGCGCAAACTCTGAATTATATGCAGCGATTTCCTCTACTGCTTCTTTCTTGTTCGAAGCCTGTATTTCCTCATAGGGAATATCGGGAATCTTGAAACCATAGGAGCGAAGCCCGAGAAGAGCCTTCCTTCTTTGGTGCGCATCGATAATCCACAGCTTACCGTCAGGGTCTTTCCAAACTTTGAATGAATACTTGAAGCCACGAGTGATTATGAGCATCTGCAACTTCGATAATTTGTCTGCATCAGGCTTTTTGAAATCTTCCTGAAGTTCGATAAAAGAGTCCAGCGGGGCAGTAGGAAGACCACCCAAATTAAAAACTTTTATGCTATTTTCCATTGTCATTATTTATTTTGTTGTTCAAGAACCATTTTGAAAAGTCGCTCCCTTTCCTGATGCCTTTCGAGGTTCTTTCGGTCGGCGGTGCGCTTATCTTTTCTATCGCTTCGCTTGAGATAGGAGCGATAACGCTTGATATTGTCGAACACGTTCTTATGCTGACGGAGGAACTCGGCAGGGTCGGAGCGAAGCAACTTGATGAGCTGGGCAATCTCTGAGCGTCCGAAGAGTATGGGGTGCTTACAGAGAAACTTGCCCGTATCATTGAATGATTGCAACTCGGCAAAGGCTTGATTATTTCTTATCCTTAGCTCTGCCATATCAGTTACGGTGTGGGCTGTGGGGTGAGTATCAAGCACTTCGTCGAGCTGCTTCATCTGTCGCCAAGTGTTGATGCGGTCGTTGTAGATAACGGTTGCCATCTGCACGTCGGCATCGAGAAGATTAGTCCAGTCTACTTTTGGGTACTCTTCTTCTTTGGTGAGGTACTTTTTTTTTCAGTTGCTGGTTGCTCGCCTTCTTCTGCTGCCTCTGTGGCTGCTTCCTCTTTGGGCTGTTCCACCTCTTCAGCTTCAGCTTTAGGAGCTTCTTCAAGAACTGTTACCTGCTCTGTTTCCTCGGTCGTTTCTGTGGGAATCTCCTCTTTGGGCTGTTCCACTTCCTCGGCTTTAGGCGCAGGAGTTTCGTCGGTAGGCTTCTCATTAGCAGGATTATCGTTATCCTTTGGGGTTTCGTCCTCTTGCTTCTCGCCTTCGACAACAGACTTCTCTTTCTTCTCTTCATCAGGATTTGGATTATCATCACCATTAGGGGTGTTGTTTGTTTCTGCCTCGGCTTCCTGGGTTGAAAGGTATTCACGGCGGTTACGAACAACCTCGTCGTGCGTAACAACATCCAGCAAATCGAACAGAATATCCTCGGCGTTCTTGGTTGGAGCAAGACCGTAGCGAATGAGATTGCTGTTGCCTGGAGACTTATCCTTCAATAGCGCAAGGTCGGCCTCGGCAACTGAGGGGTTTGACAGCTGGCGAAAATGATTGAGTTTCTCTTTTACACTATACATAATTAAAGGAATTAAAGGAGTTAGAGAAGTTACCCTCTCTAACCCCTAAAGATTATACTTCGGTACGAGATACTTCGATTAAGGTCGTTGTATCAAGGATGCGGAGTGTAAGGGTTGTCCCTTCCTTCGCCGTCCATGTAGCACCATTCTCCAACACGAAGGTTGTACCATCGGTAACGGTGGCTGGCTTATCAGTTCCTGCGCCAACAAGGGTGATGTAGCGACCCTTATCGGTGGCAGTAAGACCTGAAACGGTTGTGATAACCGCTGCCGAGCCTGTGCCGTTGGCAATCTTATAGGTGTTGGAAGATGCCGTGATGGCAATCTCGGTAGCACCTGCTGACACCTCCGTCGATGCGTTCATTGCAGGGTTGCCAGTGTAAATCAGCGGTAAGTCTACTGAAGAACGCTTGAAGGTAAAGGTGGTGTAACGGCCGTCCTTATCGTCCTTAGTCTCTGTGTTCGAGAGAATGATAGGGCGTTCCAGCTCGCCGATGATATACCATTCCTTCGACTTGATGTGTTTGAAGAAGATAATGAACTTGCCACCACCATATTCTTCGATGAAGTTGTAGAGCTGAACTCGTGCGCCACCCATGATGATAACAAACTGGTTTTCGCCAGTGGTAGTGATGTCGCCCTTCTCGGTTGTTCCTGTGAATGTAGGAATGTCGTGTGCCTCGAAGTAGTGCGGTATCTCTCCCTTCTTTAACGGAATGGGTGCCACCTCACGCTGTGCGTTGGGCTGTGGAAACTCCTTAGTACGGTCAATCTGGTTAATAGCAACGAGGTAGACTATATAGGATATGTCGCTACCGTGGGTATCACGATCGGACACATCATCGATATGCCCTAACATAGCCATAGAAGCAAGCGAGAGTCCTGAAGCAGAAGCCATTCCCAGAGAGTGGTCGAGCAACGCTCCGAGCAATAAGATAACACCGAAAGCCGCAAACGTAACCATGAACATATTGCGAGCCTGACGGTTGGCGTAATTAAATCCCTTCAAGGGATTGTACGCACGGTGTCGTTTTTGAATTTTATTTCTAATCATTGTTCTTTTTGTTTTGTAGGGAGCAGCCCTAAAGCTGCCCCCTGCGTTCAACTATCATTTAACTAACAACTAAAAAATGGCCGATATTTACCTGCCGCCTGGAACATTAGGCTGCAACTCCTTATTGATGGTGCGCTTGCCACCTACGCAACGCTCCAGCTCACGGAAGTTGCCATCGCCTCCGATGATAACCATAATGTAGTCGCCCACCTTCGTTGCCGTGAAGGCATCCGAGATATTGGCGAACTTACCCGACTTGGCGATGGTTGGAAGATGATCTGCCACACCAGCCTCGATGCAGTAGGCTACACCTTTCTTGGCATTGACGATGTCGGTAATGGTATCGGTGGTGGTGGTAGCATCTGTAATCTGCCAAAAACCATCGTTGCCGTCCACCTTATCCTTAATGGTGGCAGCGAAGAGGTTGATGAAAATTTGCTGCCATTCGTAAGCGTTCTTATCCATAGCATCACGGTTATCGAAGCGGCGACCTGTGAATGAAGCCGAGCAGCCTTCCTTCCAAGTACTCCACGCACGTACCTGCTCCATCTGCTCCTGCATCTTCATAGCGAGCATCTCTCCAGGAATATACTCCAAGAACTGGAGGTTACCGGGCTGATGCAACATCATAAATGGGAGCTGACCGAGGTAAGGCAGCCAAATAATGTTCGTGGTAGTATCGGGTACTACGTTGAGCGCACCCATCGGACCCGTGAAATCGGTATCCTTACCATAGGTAGTGCGGACATTCTTAATCCACCAGCCCTGATGATTCTTATTGAGGTAGAGAACATGCTGATCGATATCCATATCCTCGGTAACGGTACTGCGAACATCGGCAAGGAACTCCTGAACGGCAGCCAACATCGTTGCCTGTGTATAGCTGCGGTAGTCCTCGTCCACGTGTGGCTTAATGTCGTACTGATGCACATAGCGCAACAAGGTATAGAGGATACCTGTACCAGCGTTGAGATAAGAACCAGCCACACCAGTCTCGGGCTTCACGTAGATACCACGCATACGGCGTTTGTTCTGTTCCACCTGCGCTGTGGTAAGGGTATTGAGTAACTGATACTCTATCATCGTCCACTTGATAGGGTCGGAGCCTTCCTTATTAAGATAGCCGATGTACTTGCGTTCTAATTCCTTCATTGGTCCCCATTCCATCTTGATCATGGCATCATCAACGTAACCCATGTGATTCTCGATCTTCATGCCACCCTTGAATACTTCACCTGTCTGATAAGCCTGTGAAACCTCGTCGAAGAAGGCATTGAAAACAAGACCTCTATCCTGATAGCCGTAAGCCACTGGGAAGTACTGGGTCATATCGCGGAGCTGAAGCACACGTGCGATGAGTGTGTCCTGACGAAGAACGATGAACTGGTCGCCGACACCAGCCTTGTCCACACCCTCATAGTTGGTGGCATACTTACCAGCAGCGAGGGCTGGGGCATCGAGCAACTTATTCTCCTGAAGGTACTGGTAACGAGCCTTGAGCGACTTGGCAAAGCCGTAGGCAGCCTTGTAAAAGGCAACACCATCCACCTGCTCGTCTACTTCAGGCAAGGCTGCGGCAGCACGAGGATTGGCGGCAATCTTATTCCAGCGATCCTGCATCGAGAACATTTGGTGTTCTACACCGAAGAGATACTTAGGTGTGTTGCCAAAGCCATTGATGCTAACAGAAGAAACCGTAATAGTCTGTGTTGGTTTGTCCTCTTCAGGCTTCTTTGCAAGGGCCTGGAAGTCGGCACGCATACCATTGAGCGACTCAAGAATACCCTCAAGAGTGGCATTGCTTTGTGGCTGCTCCTCTTCGGGATTCTCGTTCTCCTTAGACGCAGGGTCTACACCTTTAATAACTGACTGAATGGTGTTGAGCATCTGCTGGAACTCGGCAGCCTGCTTGGCGGTCTGCTTGGCTGCCTGTTCCGCAGCAAGGTCATCATTCAGCGTGGTCTGATACTTCTTCTGGTATTCAGCCACAATAGAATTGAACTCCTCTTGAGAAAGAGTCTTGTCCTCGAACTTCTTGCCGAGCTGCAAGAGGTCAAGAACGCTTTTCAACTTTTCTTTGAAATTCATAATAAACTAAAAACTAAAGAATTAAATATTGTATATGGCAGTCTTCAATTTGTTGGCGTTGGAATATTCGCTTCCCATTGTCATTGCTTCGGCCACGGCTTCAGCCATAGTTTTGCTACCATCGGCAAGACCTATCTCCACAGCCTTTGGCGTGTAGAAGGTCTCACCACGAAGCACAGGGGCATCGTCGGGCAACTCTGCCAGCGACTTACGCTGTCCCCTTACCTCTGCGAGGAACTGGGCGTTGAGAGGGTTGAGAATATTCTGAACGAAAGCTTCATCCTTACCATGACGGAGGTCATCGAATGTCTTATTCTTGAGATCGGAATTGGTAGCCTTGGCTTCTACTTTCTTGATACCGAGTTTGGCAAAATAATCCTCGAAGTCGTAAAAGCTACACATCGTGCCGATGCAACCTGCGTAATCGTTCTCCGTCAGCGCATAGATACGGTTACCATGACAACCGATATAGTATCCTGCCGAACAGCACATCTTCTCATAGAAGGTAAGGATTGGCTTTTTACAATTGCGGAGCGTTTCGCTCAGGCGGTCAAGATACCACGCCTCGCCACCAGGCGAGTTGATGTGAAGGAAATGGCAAGAAATCTGTGGGTTGGCTTCGGCAGCGAGGAGGTCGGCTTCAAGTTGCTTGGAAGAAAACCACCAATAACTCTCTGCCATCACTGTGCCAAACACACGGTGGTAGGCAATAGAATTATCAGGGAGCTGCTCATCGTCGAACTCATCGGTAAGCGTTACCGCAGCCCCCCCTTCCTGTGCAAGCACCTTGATGAGTTCCTGAAGGGCAGTATGGGTTTCAAACTGATACCAAGTGTGGTTTTTCAAATAAACCTCTTTCTCGGCTTGAGAAAATCCAAGTGCAGATTTCGGGTCTGCATTATCGTCGATTTTTCCATGCAAAGGAAAAACTGAGAGCATGGCTTGACGGAAACCATCTACCGTTATCCATAGTGGTTTACCTGATACAAGTAGGTTCTGTAATTCGTTCATCAACTTATTTTTGATGCGAATTTACTATATAATAAGGTGTAGACAAAAGACCTACAAAAGAGGGTCTGTAAGCATTTTGCACTTTATAACGAGGTTGGCGGAGGTGAGATTAGAGGCTATCTGAACTCGTGCAGGAATATCGGAAGTGCCTATACTATGGGGTTTCCTGTCTGATGTCTTGATTGTAACAATGGCACTTCGTTCAACAGAGAATACCCTGCGAACCTCCTTGACGGGGAGGTCTATCACTAAGGTCTTATCACAATTCCAATAATTACCGGCATCATTGTCAGTAAGTTGTGGTATGTATGAGAAGGTGTCGGCGATAAAATCATACACATTTTCCTTTTCGTGTTTATCTTGATTAACAAGACGCACTTGAACGGCATTTAAGAACTCTAACATAGTCTGCGATATTTGAATGACAAAAACAATAGTTCGGTCTGTATTAAAAAACTTTAATTGGATGCAACTTTTTGATACTTGCGCACCTTCTTAGGTCTGAGGCGGTTTCGGAAACGATAATAATTCTTCAAAAGCGCATCTGAGGAGATAGACTTCAACTGATAGGTGTGAATAAAATCGTAGATGACATCAATGTTCCTACGTTGCCTACCGAACTCCTCGTTCTCCAACAGAACACGGTGCAGTTCAAAATTGAACATTCGTCGTATCTGCTTCTCTATCTCCTTAGCTGCGGCCACGGAAAGGTAGTTGTAATAGGCAGGGTCTTTCCAAGGACTGCATACTGATCCTGCCTTTCGGAGTGGTAGATGAATGCGGAGATTGCCGTCTATAACATTGGGCTGGTTGATGCGCTTCTTGGTCATATGTTCCCAAACACAGAAGTATAAGTCTGTGCTACATGGTATCTTGATGCCACCAGTGGTAGCATCCATCCCATATTTTGCAGAGATGTATTCTGCGAGGTACTGTTCTATCCGAATAGACACCACACGTTTTTGAGCCCATTTTTTTCTCTCCATACTCCTTTTTATTTTTTTATCTTCCTATCGTCCTACAATCCTACAAATTAAAATTCAATAATACAAAGATACTGATAATCAGTGTAATAATAAAATTATATCACTCTTTTATTTGTTTATATCACCCAAATATATCGTCCTACAAACCTACAAAAAGGGATATTTTGTAGGATGATGAAATCGAAACGGAGAAAAACGGTAAAAAACCTATTTCCTACATTGTCCTACAAACCTACAAAAATAATCAACCTAACCTACATACTAATAATAATACATAACTATTTGATTTATAAAGATATATGTAATATTATAGGTTTGAAAATAATTTGATTTGTAGGATTGTAGGATTGTAGGAAGGTGTTTTTCTGAAAATTATTTTTCAAAACTCGTATTTTCCTTGCTTTTTTGAAATTTTAGGGGGTACGGGGGATTTTGCGCCGATTTCTGGAGGTGGAAGAATAAAATAAGCCGTGCCTATTCATCCGAACTAGCACGACTCGATTGAGGAAAATGTTAGCCTATTTTTGGCTGAAAATAATATGGAATATCTTTGGTAATATCAGTTTTTTTTAGTACCTTTACATAGTTAAATTGGGGTATTATATACTTGTTTTGATATATATGTAATGCTCTTTTTTAGTATGTTAGAATGGTTTATCATTACTATTTGATGGAGGGAAAGGAAGGTCTTGTGTGGTTGTTGTATGTGTATTTGTCCGCACATTCTCTTCTTTCTTTACTTCAGGTTCAGGATCGGGCTCAAATGATCGCCTGAAATCAATATTATATAATTCTCTGAACTTGTCATAGTCAATGATAACAGCACTTGTAGATGTACTCTTTGGTTTCCTTATTTTTACCATAGAGTCTTGTTCTTTGCTCATTGGGACTTCAATAGTTTCCTCCCAGGTAAATCTACGAGAAGGTACTGTTCCGATATATGATGGGTGGCTGCGTAAGTTCTGCTCAATGGTAGACAGCGTGCTACCCTCACTATTATATCCGCTGCGGTCGAAGATACTGAATACCGAACTGAGACGGATGAACATGATGTTCGTGTCAGGATCGAACGTGAATGTATGCTGGTCGCCTCGTGAGTCCTTGCCAGTAACCTTCTTTGGCTGCTCGATAAGGAACTCACGACCCTCGATGACTTGCTTCGTGTCGATCATATTGTTGACGGCCGTGAAGAACATAGCCAGCTTATCAGTGCTGCGAATGAGGGAGAGTTGAAATCTGATTTTCTCTTGCGCTATCTTGAAGAACTCGGCATAAGTGAATGGCAGCTGAAGGTTAGAATACTGCTCTATCAACTTTACCGCGCCAAGAAATAGAGAAGCCGTTTTCATTAAACGGTCCATTTCTCCTGAATTGATAACATCTTGCTTCAGCTCATTGTACGCCTCTTGCTTGAGATGGCGGAAGTGGTCCATAAACATTGGGCGAAGTTCCAATATCTGAAGCAGCACATTTGATAGTCCCACCTTATTTGGGTCTTCAATAGTCTTCAATTCCTCAAAGATACGAACTTCCTCCTGTGTTCTGTTGCGAGGCTTGGGTACTTCGCACACAATAACACGGCTCATCAAAGCATTATCATCACGCTGTGGAGTTTCCTGTCCGCAGATAACAACGGGGGCAAACACTTTGTCGTTTTCTATTTCCCTTCCTGATGTACCCTTACGCTTCTGCTTTCCATCACCGTCATATACGATACCCTTCAATGCCTGAAACTTATTATCGCTGATGTCCTTGTTATTGTATTCGTCAAGTACGACTGGGACATCCTTAAACATACCCATAATGGTGGCCATGGCTGCGTCGGTACCTGTATTCAGGTTGAAGATAGGAATATTTGGGGAAATGAAGAGTGAGCGGATGGATATGGCAATCTGTGTTTTACCTGAAGACATCGGACCCATAAAGAAAGGAGCTGTGAACAATCGGTCGATGCAGTGGATGTTGCTTCGAAAGGCGCACATAATGGCGAAGATAAGTGCCCACTTTCCATTATCGTTGATTTTATAGACCTGGTTCATCAACGATGCCCACTTCTCGAAGGTTACCCTTTTCTCCACAGGAACTTCCTTATATACCAGTTGACTGATAAGCTCGTACTTATCCGATTGCTTTCCACTGCCGGCATATATTGTAGAGAATGCTGGCAAGTAGTAGTTGTTCTTGTTGTGTGTGACAACTCCCAGTTTATTGACTGGCTCAAACTGCCATTTCCCCTCTACGTTGTGGAATATACCGTTGGCGAAAGCGAAGAATTGTTCGTCTGCCTTACGGCTCATTCCTTCACTCTGCTGGTTACCGTATGTCTTAACTTCGGAACACATAACGAAGTGTCGACTCATATAGGTCTTAATGGCTTTCCATTGCCATTCCTCGCCATTGAAGTTCACGGCTTCGTAATTGATAAGCACTTCCTCTATCGATGACATCTTCAGCATTGCCTTGGAAGGTATCTCTATGTAGATGGGGGTGTCATAAAAGCGACGGTTGATACGAAGCACACGCTTGTTTTGCTCGAAATCATCAGAAAAGATGTGAAGCAGCGGAGTCATAAAGAAGTCGGCTACCTGTGTCATTCCATTACCGTTCTTGTTGCGGAACATATAGCATACAGGTTCGCTCTTTTTATTTAAACGGGGATAATAGCCACACTCTTTCCACATCTTTCGGTAGTCCTCATTCTCCATCACATAATCAGGAGGCTCGTTTACATCGAACTCCTCATCGTCAAGGTTATCCGCTTGCATACTCACCTTCATCGCAGCCTTACGCTTGGAAACGAAAGGCTTTCTCAGCTCGTCAAACTGTCCCTTGGTGAGCTTTAGATTTGAACAGTAGTGATTACGGTTTACCGTGATTACCGTATCCTCTGCATAAGATGTGAGTTCAATACATCGAGAGACAAGGGGGACTTTATCTCCTTGGAAGGTTTCTAAGAATCTGCCATGCAGCCCAATGTAGTAATCGACGAACGAGCCTGTGGAGTCATTGTAGGTCATCTGAATATTGATGCCTGAGCGAAACATCTCTGCAAGTGTACTTAGAAACTCGCTTTCCTCGCCGTCTGCAGTAATGCTACAGCCAGTTTCTGATGATGCAAAATAGCAATAAACACGGCGTAGCTCCTGAATATCGTTGCTGGATGGGCGACCAGCAACATAGACGATAGGTTCTTCACCATAACCGTCAAGAAATTCTTGCATAACTGAGGTTAGAATACCAGGGCGGTCGCTTTCAAGATTCTCCTTTAGCGCATCAATACCAAAGATACCCGACTGCGTCTTGGTTTGAGGCAATGCTTCCTTTACCTTGGCACGTAAGCCTCTGACCTTATCATCGATGATGCCGATCTTGCTCTTGAAATCGACAGCAATGGACTTGATATACTCTAATCTCAGAGCAGCATCCTGAACGCAAGCAACAAGCGAACATATCGTATTCAGGCAGTCGGCAATAACTGTCTCGTCCTTACAGCCGTGAAGTATCATCATTCTTTTGAGAGCCTTGGGGAAAGGTTCTGTCAGTTCTTTTAACTTATCTTGTGTTGCCTCTCCATTGGCTTTGGCAAATTCGTCGGGGTCGGTTCCTTTCGGGAGACGAATACATTTAACCTTTGCCCCAGCTTTCAATAGCAGCTCGCAATTCTTCAACGAAGCCTTGACTCCTGCTGCATCTGCGTCATAGACCATAACGATAGAGTCCGTGAAGCGAAGAAGTAGCTTTATCTGGTCATCTGTAAATGCCGTTCCACTTCCACCGATTACGTGCTCCACGCCAACCTTATGAAGGGACATAACATCGAACTGACCTTCTACAAGATAAGCGTAGCCTTTTTTGCCGATGGACTTTCTTGCCTGGTAAAGGCCAAAAATATGCTTACCTTTTGTAAAGAGGGGTGTTTCTCCTGTATTTACATACTTGCCCAGACCTTCTCTTGGCGTAACGATGCGCCCTGAAAAACCAATAATATGTCCCTGCATATCATAGAAAGGGAACATTACACGGTCTCTGAATCGGTCGTAGAACCTACCTTCAGTAGAACCGACAACATCGACTTCCTTTAATCGGTCGAGTGAATACCCAGCTGTGGTAAGCGTGTTCATTGCGACATTGCCTACAGGGGCATATCCTACACCGAAGTCGGACAATGCTTTGTTATCTAATTTGTACCCACGTTTATTCAAAAAACTCTCGGCTTGAGATAGATTTTTTTGGAAAAACTTGGCTGCTGCCTCGATAGCAATACGCTGTGCTTCCTTTTGCTTGTACTTAGCTTCCTCTTCAGGACTCATCTCTTTCTGTGGGAACTCCAGCCCCGCTAAGGTGGCGCACCAACGTAAGGCTTCGATGAAGCTCAAGTTAAGATGATGTTGGACGAACGAGATGACATCACCGCTCGCTCCGCAAACAAAACAATGGTAAGTCTGCCTTGAAGGGCTTACCACCATAGACGGTGTGTGATCATCATGGAATGGACAGACTCCCTTATAGTTCACACCAGCTTTATGCAAGTGAGTAAAGGACTCGACCACATTCACGATGTTCAAAGCCGATTTTACCTTTTCAATAAATAACTTATCTACCATATTATTTTTCCTCAAATAATTCTAACTGGCGTGATTCCAACGCTTCCTGAATGGTTATACCCAAGTACTCCGCCACTGCGGTGTATTCCTCTCCTGTGATTGATTTCCTTCCGTAGTACAAATCCCACCAACGGCGTTGCCCGATACCAGTTTCCTTATAAAAAGCCCTTGTAGGGGTAAATTCTTCGTGATGTCTGAACTTCAGCTTCAGCATCTCCATCAATAAATTGCGTTTAACCAATGACCCAGTAGTCATTCTCCTGCGCAGAACAAAAAGTCTGACGGACATCGGGCTGCGACCAAGACTGGCAGCCATATCCTCAAACGAGACCTTGCCAAGGTTCTGCTGAACATACTCAGCCTCTTGTGCAGTCCACCGCTTATTCTTTCCATTACTTTTCATGCTTCATTATACTATTGAATTCTCTTTCAAATTTCCAAATCCGTGCGCAATCCATTCTATTAACATAACCGAAGTTGCACCGAGAATAAGCCTGTAATGCTTTATGCAATAGAATTAATTCCGACTCACTTAATTCATTGATAGAGATAATTCCTCTTCTATCCCTGTCGATGTACATAATCTTTTAAGCGGTTGTAAATTAAATCGGTTACTTTTCTTCTCATTATCTTGCGCATTGTAGGGGAGAACTTAATGTCCTTCGGGAGCTTAATACAATACGAAATCGTCTTAATTCCATATTTACGCTTAATAGCCTTTCTTCTCTTTCGTATACTGGTCATTGTTAATCGAATTTAAGGTCATACAATTTATTTCGATTAAGAGGATACCCTTTTACGCTTTCCCATACACCATCCTCGTTGGGTGCGATATACGCTTCTTTTTCTATACTGGTAGTGAAAGCGCGACCGTGTTCATCCCATACGATTCCTTTGCTGCCTTGGTGTGCAATGACTTGCCGGACATCTGAATGTCTCAATTTCATCTCATCGATAACGATACCTACATTTAATGCAGCAATAGCTGTTTCAAAGTCTTTTGTCTTCATAAGTTTGTTGTTTTAGTTTCACATTCTTTTTTAAGGGAGTATTGAACATACTTTTTCAGTTTAAGGCAATACAACCCATTGATGCAGTTGCGATGGAACTCGCAGCTTTGACACTCACTATGCATTTGGCCACAGCTCCTTTTCGGGAATATTCAGATACTCTGAGATAACCTTTCTTTTCAAAGCATCAGGAACAAAGTCCCCTCGAAGCCATCTGTAGACCGTACTCTCATTCACACGACACAGTTTTGTTAAATCCATAATCACCTCATTCCTCTGATTTGGCAGCGATTTAATGTACTCTGTAAATTTCATTTCTAATCTTTTTAAATGTTTTCATTGCCACATCAATAATTTTAGTTATTTTCGTAGCGCAAAAATTCTTTCGTAGCGCAAAGTTGCAACTTTTATTTGATATAAACAAATAAATGGGTGATTATTTCTCCTATTTTTAATAATTGAAAAAAATGGCAGAAGGAACTATTACAGACAGAATCGTAAAGATTATGGAAAAAGAGGGGCATACGGTTAGTACGTTCGCTCGGAAGCTGGGAATATCCTGGACTTCCGCAAATAATATTGTATCAGGGCGAAATGCACCAAATTATGAAACGATAGTAAAGATAATCGAGAGTTTCGATAATATAGATGCTAACTGGCTGGTTATGGGGCAGAAAGGAGCAAAAGGGACTGATGCAGAAAAGCTGTATTCTATTATATCCACCCAACAAAAAACCATTGAAAACCAGCAAAAAACGATTGACCGGCTTACGGCAAAACTTGTCGAAAACATACCTGAAGAGTCTGGTAAAAAAGTGGCAGATGCCGTATAATTAAGATGTATCCTGAAGGCTTCAAAGAGTGATTTTACGGTGTAATTATCAAAAAATACAAGTGAGAATATCACTCAAATGTTTGAAGCACAAAGTAGTATGAAAACGATACTATCGGTGGAAAGTCGGCGATATATAGCTAATAATATTAAATTGCCCCATTGAATATCAGCAAGTTAAAGTTACACTTAATGCAACCGAAAGTCTTGTCATCCCGACAGCTCATAATAAAAGGGGATTGATTTTCAACCCCCTTTTTTACATTTTACAAATAAAAACGCTTTTTATAAATAAGCATACCTTCTATTACAACTGGCTAAACAGAACATTTTACATTGCTTACTTATACCTACATGTACAAAAAAAATATATATTCCTAATGCTTACCCTTACTACGATTTGTTTTTACTGAAGAAGCCTTTTTACTATTAGGGGTAGTTGTAATGTTATTCTTAGCCATTGTGTAATATTTCATTGCCTCTGGCATCCACTTCTTAATATCTTCTATACGATGCTTATCAGAGGGATGATCACTAAGAAACTCTGAAATCTTCCCTTGCGTTGCAGCTGACATCCGCTCCCAAAAATCAATAGCATTACGTGGATTATAGCCAGCCATTGCTGCAAATATCAACCCCATATAATCTGCCTCACTTTCATTAGCACGACTATACTTTAAATTACGAAAAAGAAAATATCCATTAGCTGCTTGCGCAGCAATATCTCCGACACCAGAGCCAACCGTAGAATTTAAGACTGAACTTAAAACACTTGTGCCTATAGATTGAGCTTGTTTCTTTGTTATCTGCTCTGCCCCATGCTTTGCTACAGCATGAGCTATCTCATGACCTAAGACAATGGCAAGACTTGATTCATTCTTTGTATAAGGCAGTAAGCCTTCATATACAACAATCTTACCCCCTGGCATACAAAAAGCATTAGCCTGATTATTCTGAATGAGATTAAACTCCCATGACAGATTTTGTATTTCTTTCGAATAACCATTGTCAAAAAGATATTTTTCTACAGCTGAAGATAAACGATGCCCTACACGTTCTACCATTTGAGTATTTACTTTACTTACAGATTTTGTAGCTGAAGCCATAAACATAGAATATTCTTTATTACTCAAACTCAACATCTGAGCATCAGAAATCCCTATACGATGTACTCTTCCCGTTAAAGGCACTTTCTCTGTAATACCACATGATGCTAATGTAACAAACATAACACCAAATAAAAAACACTTAATTTTATTCATAATATATGATAATAATTATTATATTGTAAAATTATTCTTTTTCTATTATATTTACAACTATCTACTTAATAAAGCAGACTCTTTTATTAATTTTTAAAAACCTCTATTTTTCGTAATCTCACAAACTTCTTAAACATATTATCTGTTTCGCTATTAATAGAAATTATCTTTACACTAAAAAGAGGTATAATTCCTAAAAATGATATAAATATAAATATCTGCTGATAACTAAAATATTCTGTTAACATACCTATAAACATACTAGAAGAAAAAAAAGATATCCCTAATATTGATGCTCCTATCGAATAAAAGAAAGTGGGATGCTTGCCATGTGTAAAAAAAAGTAACAACAATACATACATAACAATAGAATATCCTGCACACAAATAATCTAAAAACACAAATAAAGATACTATAAGAAGTGAAGAATTAAAAGAAAAACTAAGATAAAGAAACAACAACTTAGATAAAACTATTGCAAACGCCATCGACCAACGTAAAGTAATAACACCACACTTGCCGACTGCCCAAAAGCCTACAGCTGCTCCTAAGAGAATAGCTACATAACCAATTGCACCATGTATAAACCCCACCTCCTGAGGAGAAAATCCTAATCCGCCACCACTACCTGTATCAAAAAGAAAGAAAATTATAATACGTAAAAAAATAAATTCTGGAAATAAATATAAAAAAATAAACAACAAATGATAAATATAACCATTACGTGCCACTATCATTTGCACAATATCTAAAAACCATCTTTTTGTTACACCTACACAAAAAGGAAGTTTTGCACGAATATAGGCTTTGGGTAACACTATGAAATGGTAAAAACAACATATTAAACTTACACTACCTAAACTATAAAAAATTGTTATCCATGATGTCTTTACTAAACGTGAAACTACTTCAAAATAACCTACTGCCAATAGTGGGAAAGTAAAACCTATAACAATAGCACACATATAAAAGATAGTACGTATTCCCATAAAAGCAGAACGACGCCTATAATTAGCATTCCTCTTATAAAAATGCTCTATTGCTATATCGTGAATAGATGCAGCAATAGCTATAACAAAAAGAAATACAAATGATAAACTAAGATTATATCTATTCGGAACAGAAAGGGCTATTCCTATAAAACTTAATCCTATAATAAATTCACTAAGCAAAATCCAATAACGCTTACTATCAAAGCTTAATACTACCCTGCTAAGGAATGGACGAAAAATAAAAGGAAGTATAAGCCATGTGTTAGATATTATAATATCACTATTATCTATTCCTAACTGACTGAAAAATACTAATGATGTCATAAACAACACCACATAAGGTAAACCTCTCATCATATAAAGTGAAGGCAACCATAACCAATGGTTGTGCCAAACATTTACTATTGGTATTCCACTAATAACGTCGCTATCTTTCTTCATATATTTACTTTTAATGATACAAGCGTGTTAATACAGAATCTGAATAATAATGAGAAAGTATTTGTTTGTAATCATAACCTTGAGCCCCCATAACTGCTGCACCTATCTGACAAAGACCTACCCCATGTCCCCAGCCTGCTCCTACTATTTTGAAAAGTTGTGGTACACCTTCTAATAAATCTTTCTTTTCTACTACAAAAGCCGAACTGTAAAGATGGCTTTTACTTAAAACGCGTCGTATCTCAAGTTCTTTCCCCAATATTATAGAGCGTTCTGTTCCTTCTATCTCCATCTCATATAATCTCCCACTCTTACCACGTTTTAAAGGATTAAGAGAAAGTATCTGCCCAAACTTAATACCTAATTTTTCTTCTAATAAAAAACTAAGCTCAGCTTGTGTATAAGATATTTCCCAGCGATAAAAATCTGTAGTTTCCTGATCGTAATCATTAAGCACCTGACGAAGAACTAACTTATCTTTAGTATTACAAAATGCTTTTGGACTTGTTTTTATCCATTCCTCTGCTATAGCCTCTTTCGTAAGATCTGGTAAAAAACTTCTTTTATCTATACTTGTATCTACAATGGATTTTAGATAAGGATACTTTATATTATCCCAACAATACTCAAAATTCTCAGTAACACCTCCACAACACTTAGAAAACCGAGCATCACATAATTCTCCATTATATGTTAACACCTCTCCACGCGTTGCATCAATGGCTTGTTTTGCAAATACACTTATTGCACGCCCAAGCCCCTGATAACGTTGACAATGATCATCAGCACACACATCAAAAAGAGTATGTTCCGAACGCTCATACCACCGAATAATCTTTTGAGAATTTTCAATAAAATCATGTTGTGAGCAGTTTTCCTTGACTTTCTTTCTATTTATAATCTGCGATAACAACCAACTACGAGAAATAACTGCATGAGCCTTAAGCAATTCAAGTGACGACGTAGCACGCATTTCACTAGATATAACACTATAAAGATAATTTTCCACTTTTATTTCATTTATAGCATATATACTGCTATTATCCACTACCAAACGCAAACTACCTTTAAAAGTTTGATCCTCTTTACGCTGCCAATGAAAATTCAGTCCTATTACTACATCTTGCAATGTAAATATAGAACTTTCTTTAATTGGTACGAATAATAATTCTGAATAAAAAACATCTTCTAAACAAATTTTATCATCTACAAGCTCTGCAACATAAGTACCAGAAACCTTTTTACTTCCATTTAGCAAAAAATCATTAGTTAAGGAAAAAGTAATAGTTTTATTACTCAATATACCAACAGTTACAATAGGTTCTTCTGAATATATCATAATCGCTATATAATTATTTTTTTAGTTGACTAAGTACTTTTTCTACATCTTCTGATGTTAAAGTTACTTCCTTAAGAATAGAAGTTGCTTGTAAAGGGGTAATGGTCTCAAAATCTTCCCTACGTGGCAAAATTATAAGTCCTCCCATATCTATAGCGCCTGGACTCACTAAACATTGTTCTGTATATTTTCCATAATAACAATCTGGTCGATGTTTAAGACGAGGGAATATCAAAGTTACAAAAAGATCCTTCTCCTTCCAAGAAATAACATTCATCATTGGCTCTACATTGCCTTCTGGTAAAGGAAGCTCTTTATATATCTTATTAAACAAAAAAACAATACTATTTATATTCAAACCAGTTATAGCTATAAGTGGGCAAACATAATCATTCACATACAACACTTTCGCATCTTCTCTAAAAATAACTTCTTCTGAAGTTTTAGCCAATGCTTTCCAATTTTCATACACAGGTAATATCATCTTAGGCACTGCTTGAAAATGTAAGTGATCAGGAGCACTCGCTCCACAAAATGGACCATTATAAAAAACAATTTCTTCAGCATATTCTTCTACAAATAGAAGCATTTCTATAAAACTATTCTTTATTTGTTGTGGCTCATGTCTTATAGAAGGTATTGTAAAATGTTTTGGAAGAATAGGAAAAGGATTAATCAAAATATCAAAATGACTATTAAAAGACTTTACTATTTGCTCTTTAGGTCTATTTACAGCACACAAAAAGCAAGGTCGTTTTTCTATAATAAACCTATCAATTTTAGCTCCCGTACTTATCATACGCGAAGGATTAAACTGTGCTTTTAATTTTCCTAAAGACCTTATCCTTATATGCTGTAAATCATTAAAACGTTGTTTAACATCTTGCCATAAAACTAATTGTGCTTCATAAAAACAAGTTAAATCACTCATAAATATTACTTTTCCTCCATATTTTTTAATAAACGAGCCTTTAATTCTATAGTACGAATACGATCCTTATAAAGATTATTAACATTCTGTTTGTCAATACTTAATGAGGAATCACTATTACCTATCCAACGACGACAAAGATATAATTCTTCGTATATGCGTGCAATACGATATTCACGACTAATAGCTAATTCCATAGCATAATCTTCGCCATAACTAGTATTAGGGAATTTTAGTTTACGTGCAATAGGAGTAAAAAACGCACGAGGTGCACCTAACCCATTTATACGTAAAGCATTATTACATCCATTGTTTTCTGTCCATTCTCTATGATCAATTAACCCTGGAGGTATAGTATTAAGCTGAAAATCACACATTCGATAAGAGCCTATAAGCATAGCAGCCCCTTGAGTATAAAACTGATCTATAATGTACTGCAAGACATTATCTCCAGAGTAAAGATCATCACTATCTAACTGAACTGCAAACTTCCCACATAAAGAACTTTCTAAAGCATAATTCCAACACCCCCCTATACCTAAATCATATCTTTCAGGTATTAGATGTACAATACGATTATCTTGTTTTGCAAATTGTTCTATAGCCATAGTAGTACCATCATTAGAATGATTATCTACTATAATAACATTAAATTTAAAATTAGCTTTTTGTGTAATTACAGAATTAATAGCGTCCGTAATTGTTTTCACACGATTAAAAACTGGAATTATAACAGAAGCTTCTACAGGAAAAATATAATCTTCTAAAACCGGTGTTTTATATTTTGTAACATCTATCCACCCACCTATTTTACGAAGATGTGCTGTAAAAACCTTTTCCATTTCTATCTGTACATCACGATTAGAAGGATTTACATAATCAAATTGCTTTTCGCCACTGTTCCGTAAATCTATGTTCGTTTCAGTATATAGATATTCATTAAGATGAAAAAGTTCACCTTGCCTACTCAAAAACAATCGCAAACTATACCAACCTGCATATTTGTAATTTGTAGAATCTTCCTCTGCCCATAACTTCAATGTAGATGTTTTTATAAGTACTACAGAACCAAAATCGAAATCATTACGTAAACTACCAAATTGATAATCAATAACAGGATGCTGTGTAATATTACCTTCTAATACAGAATAATAATCACTATATACCATTTCTGCATTTGTATATATAGCTACAGAAAGTAATCTTTTTATAGAGTTTTCCCCAAATGTTAAGTTAGCTTTATTAAAACAAAATAAAGTATACTCACTATTAGTTTTTTCTGCTAATAACTTTATAGTAGACGTCGAAAATATATTATCTATATATATTGCATTAGTATTAGCTAACAATGCTGGCTGCAATTTAATATCTTTAGAATAAAAAACATTCACTTCATTTACCTCATCACAACCAAATATATCTTCTATTATTCTTTCATTATTTGCTCCTTCCAAATAAGGAAGGAAACAATCTACTTTCATATCCTTTATCATAGATTAATTTTTTATATTACAAAAGTATATATTTTTAGTAAACAATCAAAATCTATAATAAAAGCAATTCTTTAAAAATTCAGAATAAACAAATTTTACTCCCATACATAAGTTAATAAATAGTTTGACGTAGAATAATGAAAAATAGGAATACTTTTTCTTGTTCGTAAATCATAAATAACAGCAGCTTCTACATCAACACGCATATCTTGGAATCCTAAATGTAAAGATGAATGAAGTTTATACAAACTCTCTTTAGCACACCATACATATAAAATATCATTTGTTTTAATATAAGGCTCGTCATCACGTAAAAATCTTTTAGCTACCCTGCAAACCCTATCACTTTTATATTCTATATCAATACCAACATTATGTTTTTCAGATAATATCACAGTTGCCCATCCTTGTGTATGAGATATACTTATATTATATCCTTCTATAAATGGTTTTCCATCTTTATTATGCATTACATTTACTCTCTTTTGTAAAATAATTTGCAATAAAGATAAGACTGTTGCAACCTCTGCTTCATGCCCTCTACCATTTATAGGAAGAATACCTATAATTATATCTGGAATTCTTATGATTTTAACATCACTAAGACTCATTTTCTATTGAATGTATAGTAACCTTTATCTTACTTATTCGCCTTCCATCAAGTTCAAGCACCTCAAATAAATAATTTCTATAAGTCAACTTTTCATGTACGAGAGGGAAATTCCCCTTCAATTCAAGAAGTAACCCGGCTAAAGAATCAGCCTCTCCTTCTATCTCTGCAAACTCTTCATCATCAACTTTTATAATTTTAGTGAAATCACTTAATAAGGTTTTACCCTCAAAAATATAAGTATTTGCATTAAGGCGTGTATAAGTTTTCTCATCTTCATCAAATTCGTCATTGATCTCTCCTACTATTTCTTCTAAGATATCCTCTAAAGTAATTATCCCACTAGTACCTCCAAACTCATCTACCACCGTAGCTATATGTACTTTATTTGACTGAAAATCGCGCAAGAGATCATCTATCTTCTTTGTTTCAGGTACAAAATAAGGGGGTCTTATCAAGCTCTGCCATCTAAAAGTATTGCCTTTTGATAAATGAGGTAATAAATCCTTAATATATAAAATACCTCTAATGTTATCTATACTATCTTGAAAAACAGGGATTCTGGAATAATTATTATCTACTATACTCTGCAAAACAAATACATAAGTACTACTAATATCTAAAGCAACTATATCTTGCCTACTTGTCATTATCTCTTTTGCTGTTTCATCACCAAAACGAATAATTCCACGAAGCATACTTTGTTCATCTTTAAGATCGTTCTTATCCGTTAGTTTCAGAGCTTGTTCAAGTTCGTCCATAGATAACAGATAACTTTCCTTATGAATTACTCTACCTGCAAAAGTTCCACTTTTAAGAAGGAAATATACCAAAGGACGAAAACACTGACGAAGTAATATCAATATACTCGCACTACGTCGACAAAAAGCCAAAGGATTGATTCTTGTATACATTTTGGGCATTATTTCACCAAAAAGCAATAATATAAAAGTTAGTAATACTGTAATACAAAGCATCTCTATCCATTCTGCTTTAAAAGTAACTAGCTTACTAAATATATAATTACATAACAATATTATTGTTACATTAACCAAAGTGTTAAGTATTAATATAGTTGCTAAAGTACGCTCACTATCATTTCTTAGATTGTTTACTTTAACATCTACTGCCGATTTTTCTAAATCTATCTTATCTAAATCCCTGGGAGTTAAACTAAAAAAAGCTATTTCAGACCCGCTGGCAAAACCTGAACAAAACAATAGAGCTATAGTTATAAATAAAGCTATACTAGTACTTAGCTCTAAATTATGAATTTCAATATACGAAGAAATACCTAATAATAGACCTATCATTAAAAGGGTAGTTTAGATTTGTCCTCATCTGCATAAGAACCATCAGCGGGAGCATTTGTTTTTACAACTTCATCAACCATCTTACGAGGTGCTGCTAACCATTCTAAGTTCTCTGCATAAATCTCTGTAATAACACGTCGTACACCTTTCTTATCATCATAAGAACGATTACGTATTCTTCCTTCTACAAATATTTTATCGCCTTTATGAATATATTTTTCAGCATATTTAGCCAAATGTTTGAATAAAATAATATTATGCCAATCTGTACGATTAGGTACTTGCGTTCCATTAGGCAAAACATAACCCCTCTCTGTAGTTGCTAAAGTAAAAGACGCTACACACTCATCTGCATCAAAATAACGTATTTCAGGATCTTTACCAACATTACCTATTAACATTACTTTATTCATTACACATAAACAGATAAAACAAAACCTAAAAATATTTTTATAAATTTATTTCCAAAGACCTAAATACTTAAACCTAAAATTCTTACCCTTAGCAGATGGGAACTGACTACGGTCATCTACTCGAGTTTTTAGATAATCTACCAATCGCTGATAACAATCCCATCCTGAAAGAGCTTTACAACGAGCAATAAACGTAGTATCACGATACTCATGTTTACCTGAAGAAGGTATCATTACTACACGTTTAAAAGTAAGCTCACCTTCATACCAACCTTCTCTATTTAAAGTCAAATTTTGTACAGCACTTTCTTTTTTCTGATTTGACGACGCAGATATAGACCGTACTGCCTTCTTATTTTTAAAATCCTCCATTGTTTCAGCTTCTGTTTTTATTACTATAAAATAAACACGTGGCCTTACCTTATAGCGCTTTGGATAAAATATGTCATTAGAAGCATAACCCCTAATGTCCGCCTCTAAATCTCTTGTTATCTGTATCTCTGGGATTGAACTTAAGAAATCTAATGCCTCATCCGCATTATGTACTAAAACTTCACTATCAAAATATCGGATGTATAAATTCATGTGGATAATGCTTTATTTGCTACAAAAAAAAGAGCGGCAAACGAGACTCGAACTCGCGACCCCGACCTTGGCAAGGTCGTGCTCTACCAACTGAGCTATTGCCGCAATTATATATAATAAATAGTAAGTAGTTACAAACTTACTCACGTGAAGAGGAGGAGACTCGAACTCCCACGAAACAATTTTCACTACCCCCTCAAAGTAGCGCGTCTACCATTCCGCCACCTCTCCAATATATAAATATTGTACCATTTGATACATCATATCATAAGTTCTGTGCCCAGAACAGGACTCGAACCTGCACGTTATAAACACACGCACCTGAAACGTGCGCGTCTACCATTCCGCCACCTGGGCTTACTACAAGATTCTAAGAACTTATTTGTGTTTCAATAAAAAAAGAGCGGCAAACGAGACTCGAACTCGCGACCCCGACCTTGGCAAGGTCGTGCTCTACCAACTGAGCTATTGCCGCATTCTATAAATATTAACTCCTCTCTAGAAGTTTACAATTTGTTGTCGGGGCGACAGGATTCGAACCTGCGACCGCCTGGTCCCAAACCAGGAGCGCTACCGGACTGCGCTACACCCCGCTGCAAGTCAACAATTAACATGTTAGCCTCTACAACTGTAATTTATAACAACACGGCTAATCATTTCTGAATTGCGAGTGCAAAGGTAAACAATTATTTTTTAAACACAAATATTTTAGCGAAAAAATAATAAACTTTTTTTATAAAAAGGCTTGTTATTTAAGTTCACCTTATTATATATATCCAAGATTTTAAATATATAAAACACCTTTTTAAATCTTATTTATATCCACATAGCCATGCATCACTGCATAAATAGTGAGCGCAGAAACACTTCTCATACCCAATTTATCCATAATATTTTTACGATGAGTAATTACTGTTGTCAAACTAATATTCAGCTTATCTGCTATTTCCTTATTAATCATTCCTTGCACTATCAAAGATAACACCTCTATTTCACGATTACTCAACAGCTTATTTTTAAGAACTGCCGGCAGCTCTGGCAAATTCTTTCCACCAGGATGCCCATATTGTTCCATCCTTAATATAGAACGAATTAGCTTTTCCTCTGGAACATTTAAACATAGACTATGAAAGCCTGATAACTGAGAATTAGGATCACATGTCATAGTTAAAACAATAGTTTTATGTATATTATTAGAAAAAAATACACGATTCTCTAAAACAATAGTTTGAGCTACAAAAAAATGATAAAATCTGTTTGGATCGGCTCTTTGAAAATCAGGAAAAGAAGAAAAAGCCTCAACTGTCATAATAGGAATTACATTTTGCAAAATTTGTTTCAACCCTAACACCACTAAAGTATTAGGTTCTATTATAGCCATTCGAGGGCGTCCTTGTTCTACACTCATAACAAATTAATTCTTCGTTTTTATATTAAAGCTTTACACTACTAATATCTACTAAATTATTTACAATTGCATAGATGGTCAATCCTGCAGGTGAATGTATCTGCAGCTTACGTGCAATATTACGCCTATGAGTAATAACAGTATTAGTAGAAATACAAAGGTGATCTGCTATTTCTTTATTAGCCATACCTTGTACTAAAGCTATTATAACTTCTTTTTCACGATCACTAAGAGTATCGCTTGCTTCAGGATTCTTGCTAATCATATTTGATATTTTAGCACTCACTCCATTCTGCTTTATCCGTTCCTCTAAATTACGTATAACTGGAATAAATATATAATCTTCAACTTTAGCATGCTGTGTTAGCCATTCTTCACAATTATAGATATCGAACAAAGCTGCAGCAAGTTGATTATTACGTTGAGTATCTGTCGGTAAATACTTTACTATTATATCTTTTATTTCACCAAGCTGCTCCTCTGTTTGACGATGATGCTTAGAAAATGTTTCTATATTATAATCATCAGTAGTTTTTCCATTTAATAATACTTCAACATAAGAAAAAACTGTTTTTTCTTCGTACGACATATGCTTAGCTATTGTTTTAGCATATTCATCAAATAGCTTTATAATAAGTTTAGCTAAATTATCATTAGGATCAACAGCAGCAATTAGTTCTTTACGTATAGTTGGTAATTCGTAATCCAAATAATATACATGACTAGATTTAAGATACTGTAACAATGTAGGAATAGAGAGCTTATCCAAATCATCCCAGTCATTACTATTATTTACAGTAAAGTTTACTATAAATAGAAAAGTATTAGTATCTACATTTTGAGCTTCACAAACTTCCTTTACAGTTTTATCTCCAAAACCTAAATTAATACCAAAACGACCTATACTTTGTAAGATTTCATAATTATCATTGATAAGACTAATCATCTTATCATCTGCCTCGTATATTTTATGGTTTTTCATCTGCTTTACCCTTCATTTTTAATCAAATTACAAAGTAACAAAAAAATGCACATTAATAATAATTAATTTTAAGTATTTATATTTATTTTACTTAAAATTTACCGCTACAAAGCTCTCTCTTATCTTTATAATAAAAAGAGCTAAAGACTCAAATAAACCTTACTTTAGCTCTTTTAAAATATCAAAAGTCTATTTATTCTGGCTTCATATTGGTGTACACATTTTGCACATCATCAAATTCCTCTAGACGTTCTACCATCTTATCTATCGTTGCACGCTCTTCTGTAGTAACTTCTTTTAAATCGTTTGGAATACGAGTAAACTCTGCAGAAGTAATCTCAAATCCATTCTCTTCTAAATGCTTTTGAATGTCTCCAAAGCTTTTAGGATCACCATAAATAGTTATTTCGTTTTCGTCCTCATCTTCATCAAACTCATCATCTACACCAAAGTCTATCAAATCTAAAATTAATTCCTCCATATCCACTCCCTCTTTCTTTTTAAAAGAGAATACAGCCTTATGGTCAAACAAAAAACTTAATGAGCCTTGCGTTCCCATATTTCCATTAAACTTATTAAAAATAGAACGCACATCACCTACTGTTCGAGTAGTATTATCTGTTAAAGTGTCTACAAACACAGCAATACCATGCGGTCCATATCCCTCATAAGTTACTTCTTTATAATCACTAGTATCTTTACCCATAGCATTCTTAATAGCACGCTGAATATTGTCTTTAGGCATATTCTCGCGCTTACAAGTAGCTATGATGGCACGTAGACGTGGATTATTCTCAGGTTCAGGACCACCTGCCTTAACAGCAATAGCAATCTCTTTACCTAACTTAGTAAATGTACGAGCCATATGGCCCCAACGCTTTAGCTTTGTCGCTTTGCGATATTCAAATGCTCTTCCCATGAGAATAAATTTTTATTAACGGAGTTCTGCCCCGAGTTTTATAGTTAAATTCTTAATTAATTTCTGCATAATAGCATCTATTGCCTTATCATTGAGAGTTTTTGTTGTGTCTTGGAGAATAAAGTTTACAGCATAACTCTTTTTACCTACAGGTAAATTCTTACCTTGATATACATCAAACAATTCCACCTTCTTTAACAATTTCTTTTCTGTTTGCCGAGCTATTTCTTCTATCTGCACAAACTCTATTTTATTATCTAATAGCAATGCTAAATCTCTACTAACTGCTGGATACTTAGAAAGTTCTTCATACTGGAGATTATTCTTACGAACAACTTTCATAAGTTCTTCCCAATTTATCTCTGCGTAGAACACCTTCTGACCTATATCCATACGCTTCAACAAAGCTATACTTAATATTCCTAATTCAGCTATAATCTTACCATTCCTTGTTTTTAACGCAATTGCTTTATCAAAAATATTATTGTCCGAGTGTTCACTGACTAACGCTCCCTGGCGCACTCCCACTCTACGAAGAATATTCTCTACATATGCTTTCAATTCATAAAAGCTGCTATCCTCGTCAGGATGAGCCCAAGAACCTTCTACATGTTTACCTGTTACCCATAAAGCAAAATGATGCTCTTGACTATAGGCTCTTACTGGATTATCTAAAGAATATCTATCCTGTGAAAACTTATAAATATTACCTGTCTCAAAAAAGCGTAAATTAGTAGCTTTACGATTAATATTATAAGCCAAGCTCTCTAAACCTCCAAATAATAAAGTTTGACGCATCACACCAAGGTCTGCCGATAATGGATTCATTACCTTTACAGTTTCTTCCCAAGTATACTTATTCCACTTTCCATGATCATAATAAGAAGTCTTTGTAAGAGAATTGTTTAAAATTTCAGAAAAGCCTGCTCCCACTAACTGCTCACTTACTATATTTTCACGATGATAATCCTTATCTGCCTCTTCTGCTATTGTTAAAGACGACTTTAACATTGTAGGGATTTCTACATTATTATATCCATATATACGCAATATATCTTCTACTACATCACAAGGTCGTTGTACATCTACACGGTAAGCAGGAACTAATAGATCAATACCATGCTCATCTTCATTTTCTATCTTCATCTCAAGAGAGGTTACAATGCTCTTTATCGTAGAAACACCTATCTGCTTACCTATTAACCGATCACAATATTCAAAATTTAATCTTACAGGGAAATCGGCTATTGGCGAAGGATACTCATCGCATATTTCCATACTTACTTTTCCTCCAGCCAACTGCTGACAAAGTATAGCTGCTTGTTTTAATGCATATATTATACCATTAGGGTCTACACCACGCTCAAAACGAAAGCTCGCATCTGTAGATAAACCATGGCGGCGCGCACTCTTACGTATCCAAGTAGGATGAAAATAAGCACTTTCTAACACTACATTTTTTGTAGTTTCATAGGTTCCGCTACCTTTTCCTCCAAAAACACCAGCAATACACATAGGCTCTTCTTCATTACATATAGCTAGATCGTGCTTGCCTAATATATGCTCTTCGCCATCAAGAGTAACAAATCGCTTTCCCTCGTTCTTATCTCTTACTATAATATGGTTGCCTTTCACCATATCTGCATCAAAACAATGCATAGGCTGGCCATATGCCCACATTATATAATTAGTAATATCTACAATATTATTAATAGGGCGTAATCCTATCACACTTAACTTATCTTGCAACCATTTCGGGCTTTCTTTCACCTCACAACCTGTTATACTCAAACAGGCATAACGCCTACAAGCTGAGGTGTTTTCTATTGTTACCTTTATAGGAAGATTATTATTATCTACATGAAAATCATCACATGAAGGGCGGTGTAAACTCGTTTCATAACCATTTTGTCTCAACCACGCATACAAATCTCGAGCCACTCCATAATGACTTAGAGCATCTGCACGATTAGCCGTAATATCTATATCAAACACCCAATCACTATCTAACTGATAATATTCTGCTGCTGGCATACCTACAATAGCTTCTTCAGGTAAAACTATAATACCATCATGCGACTTACCTACACCTATCTCATCTTCTGCACATATCATACCAAAGCTATCTACACCACGTAATTTGCTCTTTTTTATAACAAATTCCTTATCGCCATCATATAATACGCATCCTAAATCGGCTACAATAACCTTCTGCCCAGCTGCTACATTAGGGGCTCCACAGACAATCTGCTGAGCTTCCCCCCTACCAAGATCTACGGTGGTTATATGTAAATGATCCGAATTAGGATGATCTTCACAAGTAAGAACCTTACCTACAAATAGTCCTTTTAATCCACCACGAACAGTTTCCACCTCCTCTAATGAGCCTACCTCTAACCCTGTAGATGTCAAAGCCTCAGCAAGATGCTTAGGTGTTAAAGAAAAATCTACATATTGTTTTAACCACTTGTATGATATCTTCATTATTTATATGATATTTTAGTATGTTTTTGAAATGCAAATTTAATAAAAAAGTTAGATATAACAAAAAGCTACAGAGGTAAGATTTAATAACCATTTCATAACAAAGCAACCTATACCTTAAATATATTAAGCTATACAAACTACTTCATATACTATAATTGTTATTCTATACTTACATCGATTTGCTTAGAATCCTATTTTTAAGAAAAGTACACTTAGGATTTTTTATTAGTAAGCCATGTTTTGCTTACTTATATTGTAACAACATTAGACCTCTTGGATATGTACACACTACCTTTACCACCTGATATTTTCACTCGAGCCCCTACCTGCGTATTGGATTTATCATTACTAACAATAACGACCAACTACTCACTTAGATAAAATCATTTCATTATCTGAAACATGGTAAATCTTTTTACCTATATTTTTCCACCTGTCAAAAAAAGTGATTTGACTTACATTATCTATAATACATCTCTTGCGGAAGTAGAGGGATTCAAACCCCCGATACGCGATAAGGCGTATACCGGATTTCGAGTCCAGCGCATTCGGTCACTCTGCCATACTTCCTCTTATTAATAGCAAAATTAATACAAAAACCGAAAAACACCAAATTAATCAAACAAAACTTTATCCAACCTCTCTCTAAACTCCTGCACTTTACTTTGACGAATAGATACAACCATCTCACACATATTATCAAAAGATTGGTCTATAATACGAGGCTTCATATCTTTTATTATGCGCATAACAACATTCATCTTTAAATAAGAAAAAACAAACTTAATATGCTCTTCTATAAAACGTTCTTCTATTATGCAGTTACTAATAGCAGCGGCAGCAGCCGTTCTATATGCCTCTATAAGTCCGCTTGTCCCTAAATTGATTCCACCATAATAACGTACTACAACAACTAATATATTAGTAAGGCTATTACTATTAATCTGTCCAAGAATAGGTTTACCTGCCGTAGAAGAAGGCTCTCCATCGTCTACTGCTCTAAATTCGCTTCTATCAGCCCCTATTACATAAGCATAACAACAATGACGCGCATCATAAAACCTCTTACGATAAGCTTTTACTATATCTAAAGATTCCATAGAAGAGCATACATGATGTGCGAAGGCGAAGAATTTACTCCGCTTCTCAGAGTAAAACCCCTCGCCTACTCTTGTTTCCAATATTGTTTTATACTTATCGTTACACATAAATAGGTATTAAGCACACAACACTTTCTTTACTCAAGCTTATGTATAACAAGTCCTGAACGAAGTTTTGGCTCAAACCATGTTGCCTTAGGTGGCATAATCTTACCGCTATCTGCAATATTCATAATCTGCTGCATAGATACTGGATATAAAGCTAAAGCCCAACGCATCTCGCCACTATCTACACGACGCTTTAGCTCCTCTAAACCACGTAAACCGCCCACAAAATCGATACGCTTATCTGTTCGCAAATCTTTAATGCCCATCAAGTCATCAAGAATTAACCTACTAGATATATCTACATCAAGAACACCTATAGGATCAGAATCATCATACGTTCCCTCTTTTGCTGTCAAGCTATACCAATTTTCATCAATATAGAGCGAAAATTCATGTAACTGCTTAGGCCTATACGCTGCCCTACCTTTCTTCTGAACAATAAAATTTTTAGTTAAAGCAGTAAGGAACTCTTCTGTTGTCATTCCATTTAGATCCTTTACTACACGATTATAATCTAAAATAGTTAGCTCACTTGCTTGAAAACATACAGACATAAAATAATTATACTCTTCCTTTCCAGTATGATTCGGATTTTGTTTAGCCTTCTCTGCACCAACTAATGCTGCCGCTGCAGAGCGATGATGACCATCTGCAATATAAAGACTCGGCATCTTTGCAAACTCTTCCGTAATTGTTTTTATATCTTTCTCATCATCAATAATCCAAAGTTGATGCCTAAAACCATCTATAGGAGCTACAAAATCGTATTCTGGTTCAGTCTTAGCATAACGCTTAATAAGGCTATCTAGAGTTTTATTATCTGGATAGGCAAAAAATACAGGCTCTATATTAGCATTATTTACACGAACATGCTTCATACGATCTTCTTCCTTATCACGACGAGTTAATTCATGTTTTTTTATAACTCCCGTTAAATAATCATTAACGTATGCACCAACAACAAGCCCATATTGTGTTTTACCATTCATTGTCTGAGCATATATATAATAATGCTCTTTATCGTCCTGAACTAACCAGCCTTTTTCCTGAAACTTCTTAAAATTAGCTACAGCACTCTCATAAACACGAGCATCATATTCACTTGTACCTTCTTCAAAATTAATCTCTGGCTTAATGATATGATATAAACTCTTTTCATTATCTCCAGCCTCTTCTCTTGCCTCTTCTGAGTTGAGTACATCATAAGGACGACTTTGAACTTCTTCTACAAACTGCCTTGGTGGGCGAACACCTCTAAATGGTTTTACAATTGCCATAATATTTAGGTTTTAGGATAAAAATTAATCACTCTCTTTTTAAAAAGGATATTATAATGTACATAATCACTTTTTATAGTACATTATAATATTCCTTTTATATACAAAAATAAGTAACCTTATCTGATAAAAAAAAATTATTTATTTACTTGGAATTTAGTATCACCTGTAGCAAAGAATGCTTTTATTTGCCTTGCTGCAGCAATACCAGCATTTGAATTAGCCTCAGCAGTCTGAGCTCCCATCTTCTTTGGTGTGCTAAAATATCTGCCTTCAAACTTGGCAAATTCTTCATCTGCATCAGGCTTAATATCTGTTATATACTTAATATCTGCGCGATCGTTCATTAAACGGATTAATTCCTCTTCATTAATAACTTCCTTGCGAGCAGTGTTTATAACAATTCCACCCTTAGGCATCATATTTACTAAATTATAATTAATACTCTTCTTTGTTTCAGGAGTAGCGGGGATATGCAAAGACACTATATCACACTTCTTAAACAACTCCTTCTCGTCATTAACAGCATGAACTCCAGAAGCCTCTATAACATTAGCTGGACAAAAAGCATCATAAGCATAGATATCCATATCAAAGCCCTTTGCTACACGAGCTACATTACGCCCAACATTACCAAAAGCAAGTATACCCAACTTCTTTCCTTTTAATTCTGTACCTGGTTTTCCATTATAAAAGCCACGAATAGCAAATACTAATAAACCAAAAACAAGCTCTGCCACAGCATTTGAATTCTGCCCCGGAGTATTTTCTACTACAACATTATTAGCTATAGAAGCTGCTAAATCGATATTATCATAACCTGCACCAGCACGTACTATTATCTTCAAATTTTTAGCAGCAGAAAAAACCTCTGCATCTATCTTGTCTGATCTAATTATCATTGCATCAACGTCAGCAACAGCTGACAATAACTGCGACTTATCTGTATATTTTTCAAGCAGCACAACTTCATGTTTTGCCCCCTCAAGTTCCTCTTTAATACCTTTAACAGCAGCTTCTGCAAAAGGTTTTTCGGTAGCTATTAAAACTTTCATAGTAATATGTATATATTAAGTTTAAATATATTTTTTAACATCAGCAAGTAACCTTTTCTATCTACTCACTGATGTTTCTTTGTTAGTTAATGTTTCTTTTCATAGTCCTGCATACAAGATACAAGAGCCTTAACCCCCTCAATAGTCATTGCATTATAACAGCTTGCACGGAATCCACCAACATCACGATGTCCCTTAATTCCTACCATTCCACGTTCTGTAGCAAACTTAAAGAAATCGTCTTGCAAATCTGCATACTCATCATTTAATACAAAGCAGATATTCATATAAGAACGATCTTCCTCGCATTTCACAGTACCTCTAAACAACTTATTACGGTCTATCTCTCCGTAAAGCAAGTCGGCACGCTCCTTAGCACGTTTTTCCATAGTCTTAACACCACCTTGTGCTTTCATCCAACGAAGATTTTCAAGAGCAGTATAAATAGGTACTACAGGAGGAGTATTAAACATAGATCCCTTCTTTGTATGTGTACGATAATCTAACATAGTGGGTATTTCACGCTCTACATTACCTAAAGCATCATCTTTCACAATAACAAAAGTAACACCTGCCATTGATAGATTTTTCTGTGCCCCTCCATAAATACAATCATATTTAGAGACATCTACTGGACGACTAAAAATATCTGAAGACATATCACCGATTAAGCGCACAGGAACATCAATATCCTTATGCAACTCTGTACCATAGATGGTGTTATTAGTCGTTACATGCAAATAGTCAAGATCTGAAGGAACTTCATATCCCTTAGGAATGTAAGTGTAATTATCATCAGCAGAAGATGCCACCTCTATAGTCTCACCAAAATGCTTAGCCTCTTTCATTGCTTTTTTAGCCCATGCGCCAGTATTAACATAACCAGCTTTCTTTACAAGGAAATTAGCTGGAATCTGACAGAACTGTAAAGAAGCTCCTCCTCCAAGAAACAGAACAGAATACCCTTCAGGGACATCTAAGACTTCTTTTACCAATTGTTGAGCCTCTTCCATAACTGGCTTAAAGTCCTTCGACCTATGACTAATCTCTGCAAGAGATAGCCCAATACCATTAAAGTCTAAAATAGCATTAGCTGTTTTTTCTATTACTTCCCTTGGAAGTACACATGGACCTGCACCAAAATTATACTTTTTCATACGCATATATTGTTTAATGTTAGTTTTATAATAGTTTAGAGTAGTATGCAAAAACATATTATAATTTCGCTTACCCACGTTGCGAATTTACGCTTTTATTTTTAGTCATACAAGCATTTTACCTTTTTTTTTATTTACTATACCACTTACACCAAATAACCATATTAGGCATTAATTAAAAATCAGCTTGCCATTTTGAAAGCATTTTTATCGTATTTCTTCCACTATAGTACGAATACCTTTTATTTTTTGATTTTTAGTATTAATTATAACTGAAGAAATTTTTCTTTTTTTTATTGCAGCATAAGAATATCTGTCTTTTACATCTATCTTTCCTATGTCTGAAGCCTGTAAACCGCCTTTTTTACATAAAAACCCTACTATATCTATCTTAGAAATTTTATCTTTCTTACCTTTTCCTATATATAAAGTTGCCATCTTGGGTTCTGAAGGTTTAGGAAGCTCTTCAGGTAAAGATATTATTTCATACTCTCCCTTAACATAATCGGGTAGCTGCTCCTCTGGACTAAGAATAAAGCAAGTAGTACCTCCCTTATCCCATCGGGCAGTACGCCCTACCCTATGAATAAAACTGTCTTCACTTTCAGGAAGATGATAATGTATTATATTATTAACATCAGGAATATCTAACCCACGAGCAGCTAAGTCTGTACTTATAAGAATATTAGCCGATCCATTTGAAAAACGATACAGAGCAGCTTCTCTCTCTGCTTGATCCAGTCCTCCATGAAAAAGAGAAGTGGTAAAACCTTTTTCATGTAAGAAATTATATACTCTCTCTACAGAGTTACGATAATTCAAAAAGACTATAGAGCTTTGATCTTTAAAAGTGCATAATAAAGCAAAAAGAGTTTCTAACTTATCCTTTTCTTGACTATGTACTACAAACGTGCTTACACGATTAGATAACACTTCGCTTTTATCAGAGAAATCTATCTTTAACAACCTTCCCATTGATATAAAGTTTGGTATCTCTTCTGCATATGTTGCAGATAGTAATATACGACGCTTAATATTAGGAAGTTTGTTTACAAGATTATACATCTCTTCATGAAATCCCATTGCTAAACACTTATCAAACTCGTCTATAACCATAAAGTCTACACACGATGCATTTATATTTCCCTTATCAAGATGATCGTTTAAACGCCCGGGAGTAGCAAAAACCAAATGTGGTTTTTCTTTATTTAACAATTTATGCTCGTCCATCGTAGCCCTGCCTCCATATAAGGCTAATGCTCGAAGTCCGGTGCCTAAATCTTTCATAACAGTACACAGCTGCAAAGCAAGCTCTCTACTGGGTAAAACTATAACTGCTTGTACCTTATCTTCGTTTATATTAATAAGCTGACTCAATGGTATAAGATATGCGAACGATTTTCCTGTACCTGTTGGAGATAACACTAATATATCTTTATCAGTATGTAAGATAGCTTTAAATGTGGCTTCTTGCATAGCATTAGGCGTTATACCTAACTTATCTAAAATAACATTACTTCCCATTTTTTATCTTATCTATTGCATCAAACTCTTTTCCCATATTCAAATTTAAATAAATGGTATAAAGGGGAGACAACCACTTTTCTTTACTTTCAGGCATTAGTTCCTTATACTTTTCTATATAAGGTAGTGCCTTTTCATAATAAGTAACTATACTATTACGTTTAGCTTTGCTACGTTGCCAATTCTTATCAAGCTCTATAGCTTGATTAAAATAAGCCATACCTATATTATAATAAGCATCGGCAAAGTTAGGGCTCTCTTCTATTAACTGCTTACAGATAGCTATACTTTGACCGTATCTACCTATATTAAGCAGAGCTGTACTCTTTGTAAAACGGAAAAGTATATTAGTAGAGTCTACTTGCAATGCACGGTTTGCAACTATTAGTACAGAATCGTTTGCTCCTATCTTATCATAATAATCTACTAAGCGAGGGAAGAAATAAGCAAACTTGGGATATTGCGAAAACCCTTCCTTCAAAGTTTGCACATATCGAGACATATCTTTCTGTAAAATATAAGCTTCTGCTTCATACTGTTTTACAAAGTTTAGCATTGAACTATCTCGCTCAGCTAATTTTTGATGCCTTAATATCAAGGACGCATCATATAGCTTATATCCACAATACATAGCCCAGTATGCTGCATGAGGTATTAAAGGGTCGTCTTTCCTATAATGATACCCATTAAAAAGAGGCTGATCTTCTAAAGATATAAAATCATCAAAAAAGCTATACGCTAATTTAAAGTTGCGAGCATGAATAAAGAACACACCACCATTAAACAGATTAGGACGAATAGAGTTTAATAATTCTGAATGTTTCACCCTATACTTAGGCTTACCCATAGCACTAAGTTTTACATCAATAGAGTCAAAACTATACATAGTGTGATATAACTTCCTTGTTATTGTAAAGAAAGCCGTTGTATCATATTTTTGATTTAAATACAATTTCTCATTACCCTGTTCGTATTGTTTTACTAACGCTTCACAAAGGATAAGCCATATTTTAGGATTAGTCCGTTTAGAGGAATCTTCGAGTAACTGCTCCATAGACTTCTCTACCTTTACCAACTCTTTTCCTTGTTTCAACTGATCTCTTGCAATTTGTATTTGTCTCTTTTGTCCAAAAGTAGCAAGTGTGAGCTGCATCAATAATAATATATAAAATACTCTCTTCAAAATATTATATTTATTTCTTTTCTAATATCGATTCTAATTCAGCAACCTTCAGTTTGTCATCTAATATGGTATAAGCCATATATAAAGGACCTATCCAGTCTACTTTATTACGTCTTGGGTCTTTTGCCCGTACTCTTTCTAAATAATCTCTTGCCTCTGCAAACACCTTAGTATATAGTGTTTCAGATACTATCTCACCTTTCTTCCTCTGCGATAATACTGTATCGCGTATTTGTAATCCCATCTGATTAAGACATACACCTATATTATATATAAGTGGTATAAGTGTAGGGTCTAACTTATCAGCATGCTTATAAGCATCTACAGCTTCCTCCCAGCGCCTTGCATGCATAGCAATCTCTCCTTTTAAGATCCACGGAATAGGAGAATTATAATTATTCTCCAATCTGCTATCAACAAAATCTTCTAAATTAAACTTTGCTGTAGGTTTTTGATAAAAGCGCATAATCCATGAAAAATATTTTTCATTAGTAGGGTCGGCATTATACAAGCGCTTTAGTACAGCAAGATACTTTAGAGAATCGCTCTCATTAGCCATCTGCTCATACATACATTCAGCTTTTACATCAGCACCAGCTTTAGCTGTCTCATCATATTTTAGAGCATCGTCGGCATATCTATCAGCGGTAACATAATCTTTTTCTTTAAGGTAGTAATAAGCTAAATAATAAGATGCCACACCCGACTCGTCTATACTACCTTCTAATAATGGTGATTTTTTAGCTATCAGATAAAGGCTAAACGCATTAATGCCCTGCTTACGATATTTTTCTTTACTTGCTAAAAATTTCCCTGCATCTATCAATACAGGACAAAAACTATTTAAACGTGTCTTATTATCTTCATCAAACTTAGTACGTATTTTGTTTTTCTTATTTGGCTTTCTATCTAATTCATCGCTCTTTAATGAGTAGTCTACTATATTGTACACAGTAGTATAATACTGTACAGTGTCTCTAATAGATATATTCTTCAGTTTAGACTCTTCTTTTTTCGCTAAATGATGATAGCTCTCTGCCTGCTTATAAGCATCTTGTTGTGCTAAAACAAACAAGCTGAAATTAAGAAACACTAATAATATAATAATCTTCTTCATCAAATAAAGTTTTCATAAAGCATAAAGACTCACTAAAGAAAGATACATTTTTTATAAAAACTATCTTTTTACAAACACTTATGCTTTTTATAAAATATATATATTAATTCTATCCTATTGGAATATATTTTACTTTAAAGCAAAACTATCTCAACAGAATAGAATTAATATAATAACTACTAATATTAATGAATATCAGCTTCTGCAGCAACTGTCTCAGGAGCTTTTGCACCCTTCACAAAATAATAGCAACCATATAGAGGATAAGCCCAAGTGTTTTTTTGCTCCTTAGCTGTGTCAAGACTCTTAGCTTTCTCTAAATAAGAAATAGCTTTGTTATAAACTTCATTAAACTGTGCTTTTGCTGCAGGAGTAAGAATACCCTTCACCTGAGCTACACGATCTTGTGCCTTATAGAACCAGCACTGACCTATAGAAGCATTCAAAGCTACTCTTTGATTGTTTTCTGTTGCTATTGGTAATGCTTTTTCTAAGAAACCTGCAGCTTCGTCATATTTTCTATCCTGAAGAGCTAACTGTCCTTTCATAATCAAAGCACTATAACTTTTTGGATTTTTTTCTAAAGCAGCATTTAATATTTTTTCCGATTTATCTTTCATCCCTAACGCATTATAAGTAGATGTTAAAGAGGTAAGAATAGCTTCATTAGTAGGATCGCTCTCATACATCGTAGAAAGCTTCTGAGCATAAGCTACAGAATCTTCACGGGTTTTTAGCTGTGAACCTAATATAGCTAACTGTACCTGCTTAGCATCCTTAACACGCTCTGGACTCTGAATAGCATAAGCAATATACTTTTCTGCCTTAGCATACTCTTTGTTCTGATAAGCGTATATAGCAGAATAGTAAGCTATCTCATTTAGATTTTTATCCTTAGCCTTATCAAAGCTTGCAAACATTGGCCACTCTGCAGTATCTACATAACGAGCTAAATATTTATATGCATTAGCATCATCTTTCTTTCCCTGAAAGAATATACCTGCATTAATTAGCTGACCACGAAGATTATAGGTAGGCTCAATTATGCTTGCATAACGAGGTTTTATCTTACCTTTTGCATTAGGCATATTATCATATTTATTTACTTCTGCTGCAGCATCAAGAGCCTGATCAAGAGCTTTATATAGTCCGTCCTCATCAACAGGCTTATTGCCCTCTTTACCCATCTGCTTAGCTGTCTGGTTTTCTAACTGAATAGTTTGCTCTGCATTAACCTTTGTCATAGCAAGCTCATACAGCTTATCATAAGCCTTAGCCTTCTCAGCATTATTAGCTAACTGGCTTAAACTATTTTGAACAAGACTTGCAGCTTGCTCATAGCTTGTAGCTTTCAAAATAGCCTTCAACGGCTCACTGTCACCTGCAAAAGCAGCCGATGTACCTAGTAGCATCATTGCTGCAAACATTAATTTTTTCATATTCGTTATCTATTAAAGTTTTATTTTTAATAATTAATTTCATTCTTTATCTTCGTGTACAGAACCTGCAGTATTATTATCTTGAGTATTTGTTATATCCTCATCATCTGCATTATTTACCTCATCTACTTTTTCCTCCATTTCTGCACTCCTTACTTTACATACAGAAGCTATTGTGTCACTCTTCTTAGAAAGGTTTATCAAGCGCACTCCTTGTGTGGCTCTTCCCATTACACGACATTCAGATACAGCCATACGAATAACAATACCACTCTTATTTATAATCATAAGATCATTATCGTCGGTAACTGTTTTGATTGCTACCAGCTTACCTGTCTTCTCTGTAATATTCAAAGTTTTGACACCTTTACCACCACGATTAGTTAAACGGTAGTCCGACACTAAGGAACGCTTTCCATAACCTTCCTCTGACACAACCATAACTGTTTCGTTTTCAGAATCATTTACTACCACCATACCTATCACTTCATCTTCGCCATCTTCATCGAGCTTCATTCCGCGCACACCAGTTGACACACGCCCCATAGTACGAACATTATTCTCATGGAAACGACATGCACGACCATTCTTGTCAGCTATAATAAGCTCATCACTACCATTGGTAAGGCGAACATCTACCACCTCATCGCCATCATTTATATTAATAGCTATAACACCATTGTTACGTGGACGAGAATAAGCACGTAATAAAGTTTTTTTCACTAAGCCTTTCTTAGTTACAAAAACAACATAGTGAGTATCTAAAAACTCTTCATTATCTAACCCACGAATACGTAGGAAAGCATTCACGGCATCACCTGGTTCTAATGACAACATGTTTTGTATAGCCCTACCCTTAGAGCTCTTATCTCCTTCAGGGATATCATAACACTTCATCCAATAACAACGTCCCTCTTTGGTAAAGAACAACATTGTCTGGTGCATTGTAGCAGAATAAATATATTCTGTAAAATCTTTTTCTCGAGTACGAGCACCTTTCGATCCTACCCCTCCACGTGCTTGCTCCTTAAAATCGGTTAATGGCGTACGCTTAATATATCCAAGATGACTAATAGTAATGACTACAGGATCATTGGGATAAAAATCTTCTGCATTAAACTCATGCTCGTCTGGAATAATCTCTGTGCGACGTTCATCACCATATTTTTCCTTTATATCGTAAAGCTCGTTTTTCATTACTTCTTTACAACGCTCCGGATTATCAAGAATCTCTTGCAAGTTTTTTATTGTTTGCATTAACTCTTCATATTCTTCATGCAACTGATCCATACGCAACCCTGTAAGCTGTGCTAAACGCATATCAACGATAGCTTTCGACTGCAACTCATCAAGATTAAAGCGTTTCTCCAAATTGGTCTGCGCCTCAGAAGGAGTCTTGCTGGCACGAATAATATGTACTACCTCATCTATATTATCACAAGCAATGAGTAAGCCTTCTAAGATATGAGCACGCTCCTGTGCCTTCTTTAAATCGAACCGAGTACGACGAATAGTAACATCATGACGATGTTCTACAAAATATTTTATACATTCCTGTAAGTTTAATAAACGAGGACGACCATTTACAAGAGCAATACAGTTAACAGAGAACGAACTTTGTAAAGCTGTCATCTTGAAAAGCTTATTCAATATAATATTAGCATTTGCATCGCGCTTCACATCTACTACGATACGCATACCTTGACGACCCGTTTCATCATTTACATTAGAAATACCCTCTAACTTGCCTTCCTTTACTAAATCGGCAATATATTCTATAAGCTGTGCCTTATTTACTCCATAAGGAATTTCGGTAACAACTATCTTATCATGAGTCTCACCTGATTCTATCTCAGCCTTAGCGCGCATCACTACACGACCACGACCTGTCTCATAAGCATTTTTTACACCCTGAAGCCCATAAATATATGCGCCTGTAGGGAAATCTGGAGCAGGAATATATTGCATTAGCTCTTCTGTACTTATTGCAGGATTGTCAATATAAGCACAGCAACCATCTATAACTTCGCTAAGATTATGAGTAGGAATATTTGTTGCCATTCCCACTGCAATACCATTTCCACCATTTACAAGAAGATTAGGTATCTTAGTAGGCATAACAGAAGGCTCTGTCAAGGTATCATCGAAATTGTTTACCATATCAACGGTGTCCTTATCTATATCATCCATGACACGCTCGCCCATCTTTGCTAAACGACATTCTGTATAACGCATAGCAGCAGCTGAGTCGCCATCTACCGAACCAAAGTTACCCTGACCATCAACAAGCTTATAACGCATATTCCAGTCCTGCCCCATACGAACTAAAGCACCATATACAGAAGAGTCCCCATGAGGATGATACTTACCAAGCACTTCACCTACGACGCGCGCACATTTTTTATATGGCTGGTTACTAAAATTACCAATACCTCGCATACCAAAAAGTATACGGCGATGTACTGGCTTAAAACCATCACGAACATCTGGCAGAGCACGAGCCACTATTACCGACATAGAATAGTCGATATATGAGCTTTTCATTTCCTCCTCAATGTTAATCCTCATGATTCTGTCATGATCAATAGTTTGATTATCTTCCATTATTTTATTTATTTTTTATTGTCGTTTTATCTCACTAAAAAAAAGGAAAATGCCCTAAAATGCCCTTTTTCTTTATTCTGACGCATTTTACTTATCCCTTTTAAGCTGTAAAAGTACAAAAAATTATATATATAAAACGCCTTAAATCGAAAAAAATAAATAAAGACAAGCAATAAAATAATATTCATGCTACAATAGATTTACAAAAAAATGACAAAAACAGGTAGCACCAAAAAGACAACTCGGTGTGAATAAGCATTTTACATTCTTAAAACAAACAAATAAAGCACTGCTTAGAAACAAGCGAGAATCTTTACACACTTTGTTTTACTTCATACCCTTTATTACTTAGTTTTCATCAGCTTCTATAATCCTAACTTTCAAAGATAAGTTACAACGCAATGCACTTTTCTCTTGCAATAAGACATCTATAACATAGAAAAATAAATTATTTTTGAAAGAAAAATAAATTAAAAATAAAGTAAAAATAGATTATTTTTGCTTTAAACTCATCATCTTTACCCATCATAAAGATATGCTTTTCACATTATAAATAGGCTTTTTATATGGATAAAACTTTATATATCTTTATTTCCAATAGGTAATATCTCTATAAGCATCATTATAAAAAAAGCTATTAAACATGCCCAAAAAAGATACCAGTTTTGTACTCCTAAATTAACTATCACACCTATTAAGAATATAACCAACAAGTCTTCATCAGTATCTAATACTTTTATCAGACGTTTTCCTTTTGTTTTATATTCTTTGCCTAAACCAATATAGCTTAATATATTAAAAGCAATAGCTATAAGGACAATAACCGTTATTAAGACTTGATACCATAATTTATCAGAAACGTTAGATATACAAATGCATAATAAAGCCAAAGAGTTTAGACGAGACATAAACTTTCGAGTTATCTTCATAATCTTACTATCTTTTTAATGTTTGACCCAATAATTATTTATAAATGGTTATACAAATATATACATTTCTCACTAATTTC
>NZ_ADFQ01000056.1:0-4828 GCF_000177355.1 Prevotella amnii CRIS 21A-A | reverse complement strand
CCGTAGGCTTCAGGCATGGCAAGGGTAATAAGGTGTCCCATTGCCCATGTAACGAGATACCCACTTCCTTCTAAATATCCGTCCTTCTTGCTATTTGCCCCAACGATGCGGGCAATATCTCTGGCTACCGAGGGTTTCTCGGCGATAATACAAGTTGTCATAGTCAGTAAATAATTAAGGGTTACATCTTACGTCCACGGGACTTCTTCTGTTTGTTCTCGTCCTGCTTTTGCTTTTGGGCAGCAGTAGGTTGTGTCTGTCCCGTTTTGAGTGGTTCTTTCACATCCTTGGTGGCTTCGTTGGTCTTGCCTTGATTGTTCACGGCAATCTGTGTTTTGTGTTCTTCGGCTACGGCTACCACCTTTTCCTTGCCGGTCTCCTGCTTCTTGTCAGGATTCCACTTGTAAAAGCGGGGGCGGTTCTGTTCCTTGTCCATCTTGACGTAGGCATTGAAGGATTGCCCTTCCTTGTCCACCATATTCTTCAGATAGAGCGTGCGACCGCTGTCCAAGGCTTCACGCTGTTTTTCGCTCAGTTCCAAACCGCAGAGTTTATGTGGTGCGCCTTGTTGCTGCGTGTGCTGCTGTCGCTCTTTCAATCCTTGCTTGCCATCGAAGATAAACTCGATGCCTTTCTTCTCGGCATTGACTTGCAGGGTGGCATCAAAGGACTTACCGCTCTTGGCGGTCATTCCTTCCACTTTCACAGCTTTGCCTTCTACAAGGTCTTTATACTGTGCATCGGAAAGCGTAACGCCTTTGATTTCCTTTGGGATAGCCACACGGTCGGCACGAAGGGCGATGAGTTCGTTGGTCTGTGGGTCAATAGAGACATAGGCAGCAAATGGCTCTCTATTCTTGGGCGTAATCTCAATGGTCTTGCCAAGATTGCCCGTTACAAGGAGTTGTTCTTTCTCTTCGGGCGAGAACTTGTGTCCCATATAAGGGAAATCGAGCTGTGGCTCTTTGCGGAGTGGATGAACTGCCAAACCGATGTTGCCATCGCTATCGGTACGAAATGCCAAACGGGCATCGGTGTAGATGGTGGTGTCACCAAAAGGTATGGCAATCGTTATAAGATTGCTCTTCTGCCAGTTGAGCATTTTTGCCAACTCTCCGCTTTGTTCCAACCGCTCACGGGTAAGTCCAAGGCTGTCAAGTTGCTTCCAATCAATCTTCGATTCGTCAATGGCAGTGGCATTCTTCTGCTTGGGCAGAAAGTCCTCAAAGCGCACCTGACTGTCTGCCAACTGCTGCTTGTTCTCTGGCTTCTCTCGATTTTGCAGCATCGAGTGTAGTGATGCCACGCCTTGCTCCACATTGTTAGCCACTACCTTGTAGAGCCCAAACCGAGTTGGCTCGTTGAACTGTTTGAGGAAATTGGTCATGAAGTTTTTCAGCAAGCCGTCCTTGTTGTTGAACTTCAAGAAGGCCGCTTGATGCACATCTTGGGCTTCCGTGGTTTGGAGTTTGCCTTTGTCATCAATACCTGAAACTACTGAGAGCTTTCCTGCTTCATTCTCGCTCTTCACTTCCGTGCGGTCTTCCAATACCAGAACATAGTTGTCATTGTTGTTCGATTCCATAATCATTTGTTATTGAGTGAATAAATTGTTATCAAGCAGCAAAGTTACACGTATAATAGAAGTAAATTTTGATATCGGGACATCACGAGAAAAACAAGGAAATAAAAAGAAAGAAAAAAGTTATATAAAAATTTGGAAGTTTGATTTTAATTATTTACATTTGCGACCAATAACAATAGTATTTGTAACCAAACAACTCAAATCCATGAACCTATGAATATGAAAAAGAGTTCTACATTTTTTATTATGTTACTATTAGCACTGTCTGCACATGCACAAATTGACAATGGCTCATTAATGGTGGACAGCATTATCCGCACATTGCCCGAAGTGATGGTTAAAGGTCAACGCCCAATTGTGAAGACAGATGGGACAAAACTAATCTATAATATCTCTAAGTTAATCGAAAATAAAGGCATTGACAATGCATACGACGCAATTAGGTTGCTACCAGCCGTAAATGATCATAATGGTGTGTTATCCCTCTCAGGCAAGAGCGTGACAGTCATGTTGAATGGGAAAAAATTAACGATAGATGCCGATCAGTTAAACACACTGCTCAAGTCTATCCCTGCCGATCAGATTAAGTCTACAGAAGTAATATATACGGCTCCGGCAAAATACTTGGTGAGAGGGGCTGTCATAAATATTTTACTTAATCATGCTCATAACAATATACAAGGTAATATAATAACTTCATATAATCAAAGCCATTATGCAAAATTTAATGATCAAATAGTATTAAATTACAACAAAGGTAAGTTTTCGGCTAATTTAATCTATAAATTTGATAAAGGCAAGAGATTCTCCAAGGAAAGAGAAGAGGCAATCCATCAATTAAGTGACGGAAATATTTATAACATCAACACAAAATCGTCATTGTTAAGCAAATATACAGAAAACTCAATACGATTTGGCATTGACTATAATTGGAGCGACTATCATTACTTATCTTTTGCCTATAATGGAAGTTTCAAGAGATTAAATGGAGAAAATAACATTTCAGGAAATATAGAGTCAAAAATATTCAACAAGACAGAAAGCACACTGCATAATTTCAGTTTAAGCTATGCCCTGCCTTGCGGTCTAAGCCTTGCCACTGAATATACATATTACAATTTACCATCAAGTCAGTTGTTAAATAGTACCTTGCCTAATCGTATCCTCAACTTTTCAAGTGAAGAAAGACAAAAAATAAATCGTGTGGAGTTTGATGTTGTGAAAAATAACCAATTATCAGAGGCTCTTTCACTAAACTTTGGTGCATATTACACATTGAGTAGAGATCACAGTAATCAATATTACTCCTCCACTGGAAATAATACAGAAAACTTCCCTGTGAATGATTCTTTCCTTGCTAACGAGGATATAGTGAATATTTTTGTGGGCACAGATTACAATATATCTAAAATGTTTACAATAAATTTATCCTTAGCGGCAGAGTATTATCATAATCCAAGTTGGAATAAATGGTGTATGTATCCTTCTGTTATAATGACGTATGCTCCCAAAAGTCCTCATTTTGTTCAATTGGGTTTTAGCAGTCAAAGTGTATTCCCTAATTATTGGGAGGTTAAGAATTTTACCGACTATACTAATGGTGGGTATGATCTCATAGTAGGCAATCCTGCTCTAAAACCTTCAAGAGAATATAACATTAACTTATTGTACCTCTTTCGTAAAAAATACAATCTTAATGTTTGGTATAATTATGTTGACGACTATTTTAAGCAGATTCCTTATCAAATGCCTGATGAGTTAAAAGTAATATATAAAAGCCTAAATTTTAATTATCAACAACAGTTGGGCTTCCAATTATCAGCACCTTTAAATATAGGAACTAAATATTCCTCAAATTTTGACATTATGATAGCTTGGCAAAAAGAAAAATGCACCCAATTTTATGATATACCATTTAATCGTAATAAACTATGGGCGCGATTCAATCTAAGAAATACATTTATTGTTATTCCGAATAAGTTATTTGTCAATTTAAATGGAGTAATACGGACGAAAGCAATACAAGCCATATATGATTTGCCGGCTTCTGGCAGTGTAGATGCAAATGTTGTTTATCAGTTCTGGCAAAAGAAATGTATGTTAAAGATATATTGCAATGATATTTTCGAAACTTCGTCCATTAATCCGGAGATACATTATAGAAACCAAAAATTGAAAATGGATTTTACTGCATTTAGAAATTGGGGTATCACATTTTCCTATAAATTTGGTAGCTTTACCCATAAGGATTATGACGAGGTTGATACTTCACGATTTAAGAAATAAAAGATAAAGTCCACAAATAACCAAAGACTTAAAACTTATGGTTTGGTATTTATAAATAAATTATTATGAGTAAGCAATTTAGATTATCGCTTGACGAAACTGCAAAGCTCCTTGGAAGTTCAAATTGCAGTTTAGGTAACAGCACGCTTGACAAATGCTTAAGCAGTATGAGAGGTGGAGGTCATGGTAAACCAACTAATTCACCTACTAATCATCTTAAGGCTCATGGAGATGTTTCATGGGACAAATACAGCAGTGTAACAAATATGTTGTTGTAATTTCTTCTTTCAACATAGTATTGTAATTCAATACTATGTTGGAAAAATTCTTCAAGCTAAACGTTATGATAATAAATTCTGTATTATTAAAAATAACTAACAGGTGTAATCTTAATTGCAAGTATTGCTACATGTATAACTTGGAAGATAAATCTTTCAAAACTTTGCTTGGTATTATGCCTGAGGAAGTGGCAATCTTGTCTATAAATAAATTCTATGAACATTGTATAGAAAATAATATAAAAGAGTTCTTATTTGTGTTTCATGGAGGAGAACCACTTATGCAGAAAAAAGAATTCTTTATAAAGTTTGTAAATTATGCCCATGAAGTCTTTGATTCTAATGTCATTGTTTATTTTGCAATTCAATCAAATGGAACTTTATTAAATGCTGATATAGCAAAATTATTTGCTGATTTGAAAATACAAATAGGTGTTATTATATTGATGCGTCTGAAAAACTGAAAAGTGATAGTTTACGCTCTTGGCTGATTGATAGTTACAGTGTGCTTAACCAAGTGCAAGCTGATAAAAAGCTGGAAGGGCGAATACTTTTCGAGGATATTCCTTCGGGACATGAATGGCTAACCAGTATCATGCAGGCTATGCGAGAAGAAAAGGTGCTTTATATCACTTATCAAGGATTTGGTAAACCTATAGAGAATAGTTTTGAGATAGAA
>NZ_ADFQ01000057.1:0-1896 GCF_000177355.1 Prevotella amnii CRIS 21A-A | reverse complement strand
TTATTCTCATTTTTTTAAGATTTTATTTCAGAACTTTGTTCTTGAGATGAGTTATCTGTGGTATTGCCTTTTGTTGTTGTGGGTTTTCTTTCTCCTGTAGAGCATCCACTTCCACATAGATGTAACGAATCTAACAAATCCTTCCAAAAGCCACCACCATGTATGTCGCTTAAGCCATCTGTGAGAACATCATTAGGACTAACGAGTTCTCTGAATTTAATTTTACTCATTAATAATAATATTTTTTTGCCATCTTTTAGCTTCCGGCATTGCTTCCTTTGAACAGTGAGGTCTGTTTTATAATCTTGTCGACTTGATTATTTCTGTTGCAAATATATTTGTATCTCCAAATTATATCGTTACACTTTTGTGTAATTCTGAATTTGTTGTCTGAAATATTACACAAAAGTGTAATCATGCTGCCTTGCAAAGTTCTCCATACTTGGAAAAGAATCCCTTGATACCTCTTTTGCTGGAACATACAGGAACGGTTTCGGATGTCAGGTAGTCGATGGATTTTCCTATTTGGCGTGTGCCAAATCCCAACACCTTCATTACTTTCAATAGTTTGCTGTCAATCTCTGCAATCATATAGCTGTACTTGTCCTCCACTATCGGCTTTACTGCTAATGCCATTAATCGCTTGAACAATGTCAATGTTGATATTCCCGAATCCTTTGCAACAGCAAAGCGTCCGATATGCCAAAAACTATATTTACTTTCCTGGTGAATAGCATTTAGTGGGTTTATCCCATATATTTTTTCGATAGGAAGAATCTTGTGTTTATCCCAATGAAAACTCCTGATGCAGCCAATTATATTCCCAAAGGGATCCCTTGCAATATAGATATGAGATTTGTTGTCATACAGATATTCCTCTTCCTCAAACACTGATTTGATGTCTTCATTTACTTCTTTCTCTGTAAATGAAGATAAGTGATGGGAGTAATTCTCCCTGACCACAAACTGTGCTATTTCCAACAGACTCGTTTTGTCTGCCATGAAAATATCGTAGTCCTTAAATGTTGCAATCTGTTTTTCCATAATGCTTTTTGTTTCTTGATTTATACGGCAAAAATACTTCTTATCCAAATATCACCTATTACACTTTTGTGTAATTTGGCATCTTTCTCTTCGTTTTTTACACTTTTGTGTAATCTTTTTACGGTATTCCGCATTAAAAATGTACTTTTGTAGTGAAATATATCAGAGAACCTTAGCACGTTTAGCATATATGACAGACATAAAAGATTTCTTTATAGCATCGAACACCGTGCGCAACGCACCTGACTATGATTCCAATATACTCTCTACGTTAGTGCAAACCATAGAGGCTTTTGCTCGTGTTACCTATCAGAGTGTTTACTTGATAGACTATTACAGGCAGGAATTTCTTTATGTGTCGGACAATCCTTTGTTTCTTTGTGGGCATACAGCAAAGGAAGTGAAGGAATTAGGCTACAGCTTTTACTTGGAGCATGTGCCGGAGGACGAACAAAAAATGCTTGTTGAACTAAACAGCAGTGGATTTAAGTTCTTTGATACTTTCGATAACGTTGATAAATACCAGTGCTCTATGTCCTATCACTTTCATTTGAATAGTGGAACAAAGAGGAAACTAATAAATCATCAACTTACTCCAATATTGTTGACCGATGAAGGTAAGATATGGATTGGTATGTGTGTTGTATCACTTTCTTCACATAAAACAGCGGGATATGTAGAGTTCCACAAAAGTGGATTAAGCAAATATTGGAAATATTCTTTTGAAGGACATAGATGGAAAGAGTGTGAGGGAGTTGTCCTAAAAGAAGAGGAACTTGATGTACTTAGATTATCAGCAGCTGGATTTACTATGAATGAAATAGCCGAGAGAATGTATCGTTCTTTAGATTC